>QNAU01000121.1 GCA_003641545.1 Thermotoga sp. | reverse complement strand
TTCTTCGATGGATTCATCGATCCGCTGTTTTCCCCATCCGGTGACGAAATCCTCCTCAAAAAAGTGAAGGATGAAGAAACTGAACTTTTCATATTACACGTTGGATCGAAAACCTTGGAGAGTTTGGGTAAATTCAGGAAACTCGTCGATGTTGATTGGTGTGGAAACTCCAAGAGTTTGATCATCAGGTTGTCGAAAACGATGGGAGATGAGGATCTGTATTACGAAGATGACATACCGGTCTGGTTCGACAGGGTGGGTTTTCTTGATGGAAGAAAAGATAAGATATTGGTGTTTGACATTTCGACCCGTTCAACCTATCTCGAGATGGAAGAGAAAAATCTTCAGAGTGTCAAATGGTTTGAAGGCAAATTGCTCATAACAACCTACAACAGAAGAAAGCCCTATACGGAATACAACGTGTATCTCAGATCCTACGATGGAAAGACTGAAAAGTTGTTCGAGGGAGTTTCCTTCTATCCGGTGGATGTGAAAGACGGCAGGATATTACTCCTTGGAAAGGAGAAAAAAAGATACACACATGAGCACGATTATCTTTACATTCTGGAAGATGGAAAACTCACCCCACTGACGGAAAAATACGGTTTGAACAATTCACCTGCGATGAGTTTGGAGATGTGGCATCCATCCAAGATGAACACCGCAAAACTCATCGGAACTGGTGATGTGTTCTTTCTGAGCATGGATTCCGGCAGAACCCTTCTCGAGAGAGTGAAAGATGGAAAGAAGGAAAAGCTGATCGAAGAAAATGTGGTGATCCCATGCATCGATGTATCCGAGGATGGAAAGATATTCTTCACAGCGGTCATGAACGGTGAACCCATGGAATTGTACACACTGCGGGATGGCAAATTGACGAGGTTGACCGATCTGAACGATGAGATGTCGAAGGTATACAGATTCAGAAAACTGAACCATTTTGAATACGAATCACTCGGCTTGAAGATAGATGGATGGTATTTAAAACCAGACAAAACCCCAGCTCCGATGATCGTTTTCGTGCACGGTGGTCCCAAAGGTTCCTATGGATACGTTCCCTACCTTCTCGGTCAACTTCTCGCGGATGAGGGATTCTACGTTCTGTACACCAATCCGAGGGGAAGCAACGGATACACGGAAGAATTCGCGAATGTCATAGGAAGGGTTGGAATGGAGGATTTTGAAGACATAATGAATGGTGTGAAGAGGATGATCGAAATCGAGGATGTGGATGAAGGAAGGCTCGGAATAACGGGAATAAGTTATGGTGGATTCATGACGAATGTCGCCATAACAAAATCCAAGATCTTCAAAGCTGCTGTCAGTGAGAATGGAATCTCGAATTGGTTCACGAGTTATACATTCTCGGATATAGGCTTTTGGTTCGACAAAGAATTGATATCCGGAGATCCACTCGAAGATGGGAAATACGTTGAATTGAGCCCGATATATCACGCCAAGAATGTGGAAACTCCCGTTCTGTTCATACACAGTCTGGAAGATTTCAGATGTCCTCTCGAACAATCGCTCTCGTTCCACACCGTCCTGAGGGATCTTGGTAAGGAATCACACATAGTCGTGTTCAAAAAAGGTCCACATGGTCACAGCGTCCTTGGAAAACCGAAACACATGCTGAAAAGGTTCAAGATAATCGTGGAATTCTTCAAGTCGAAACTTCTGACGAATGAAAGATTCGAAATAGAAAAGGTGCTAAGTTCGGAATGAAGATTGGCTTCATATTTGGAACCAGGCCTGAAATAATAAAACTCTTTCCGGTCATGAGGGAGTTCAGAAGGAGAGGTCACAAAGTTTGCTTGATTTCCACCGGTCAGCACGGTGAATTGATCGACATTTTCTTCAAGGTGTTCAACATCGAACCGGATTTTGATTTTGACCTTGACGTGGAAAATAGAACACTTGCCAGATTGTCGGCGGACATGCTGGAAAACCTCGATCGTTTGTTCGAAAAGATCAGGTTTGATCTCGTGTTTGTTCAGGGAGACACGACCAGCGCCTTCATAGGTGCTCTATGTGCCTTTTATCACCGTATTCCAGTCGCCCACGTTGAGGCTGGACTGAGAACGGATGATATGAATGAACCATTTCCGGAGGAGATGAACAGAAGATTGATCGGTAGAATGGCGGTCTTTCACTTCGCTCCAACGAAGAGAGCGGTTGAAAATCTGAGAATGGAGGGTGTAAAGGATGAGAACATATTCTTAGTTGGGAACACCGTTGTGGATTCGTTGAACTGGATAGTTGAGAACAAAAAAGATGAGATGGAGAGATCATTCAGAAAATTGGTGGAAGACACTCAAAGTGATCGTTTGATCCTTCTGACGATGCACAGGAGGGAAAATTGGGGAAGACGAATGAAAGAAGCACTTTCCGGGATAAAAATGTATCTTCTTGAAAATCCCGATTTTCTTCTGATCTTTCCAGTGCATCCAAATCCCGTTGTGAAGGATGTGGCATACGATGTTCTGGGAAACTTGAAAAATGCCAGATTGATCGATCCCGTCGATTATGTGAGTCTGCTCGCCTTGATCGAGCATTCAAGAATCGTGTTGACCGACTCAGGTGGGATTCAAGAAGAAGCACCTTCATTTGGAAAATACGTTCTGGTCATGAGGAATAAAACGGAGAGATATGAACTCCTGGAGGGTGGATTTGGCGAGCTGGTTGGAACCGATGGAAAAAGAATCTACGAGGCTTTAAAATCGAACATGAACAAGAACATGAAACTAAAAGAGATGAAAAATCCATTTGGAGACGGGAAAGCATCGATCAGGATAGCTGATATTGTGGAATCAACGGTGATGTGAGATGAACGGAAGGTTATTCCTGATACTCCTTTTCTTCCTCAGCCTGTGCGTTTCAGCCTACACACTCATAGGTCCTGAAGAAAGTCTCGACCTCTTCGAAAGAGCGATGAGAGAGTGGTCCGTTGGGAATTCCGAGAAAGCTTACGGATACCTGAAACTCGCCATAGAGGGTGAGGTTTACGTCACGGATCTACCTGAATATTGGTTCATGATAGCGAAACTGGAAATGGAATTGGGTAGGGTTGAAGAAGCGAGGGAGGCTCTATCGAATGTTCTGATACTGAATCCAGGACGAAGAGAGGTCCTCAACATGTTGGACATAATGGATTCCCTGATGCACGGGATACCGAAGAAGAACGACATGTCACATATCGGGATCTTCAAAAGAATACATGGTTTTGTGGAGGGAATGGAATATTTTTACACACCGGTGGATGTTGACATGAGGGGAGAAGAGGTCTTAGTGCTGGACAGAATGAACAAGAGATTGATCATATCGGAAGGCTCAACCTTTCAGGTGATAGAGCTCAGTGGAACACCGAGATCGTTGGTGTATGATCCGAGGTTGGACAGGATATACTGCTCGGATGTTGAAAATGGGACGATCTTCTTCGTGGATCCAAAGAGTACGAAGGTGGAAAATTTGTATTCTGGATTACATTATCCCGTGATCTTCGATATAGACAGAGCTGGAAGAGTACTGGTCGGAGATCTCTTCGACGATGCGATATACATGATCTCACATGATGGAATGGTTCTTCGAAAATACGATCTTATGGAAGATGGAAAGATCACCATCTTCAACGATGCCAAGATCGTCTTTGAAAGGATGTACATTCAAGATCTGACGAACCGAGTTTACAGGATCGTGGATATCCTCAGTGGGAAAAAAGTCGGCGAGATAAAATTTCCCTACGATGATGCTCTCCCACTTTCTTTTGATGTTGACGGATACGGAGGCTTGATGATACTCTGGAGTGATGGAAAATTCACCTATGTGAATGAAGATGGAAAGGTCAGAGAATTGAAGTTGAGTGAAGATGAATTCTCGGAGTTTTCACGATTCAAATACAGACCACCTTTCATATTGTTCGTGAAACCTTTCGATCATTCCATCGTCTTATGTTCCGTTGAAAGGGAGGATCCGGAATACATAAACATAATAACCGCCATAGATGTCGGATTGAAGGAGATAAAACTCGAATTCACCATCAACACGTTCACCGGAAACTGCGTATCGACCGTGAGACCATTCTTAACAGCCTACGACAGCGGAGGACGTGTGAGCTTCTCTTACAGAAGAAAGATGGTGGAGACGAAGATATACGAAACGAGGGATCTCATGGGATTCCTCAAAAATGATCTGAAAAAGCTGAACAGAAGAACGAAGAATTACGTCCTGGTGTATCAGGAAGATGTCGAAGAGAAAAAGGAGATTCTGAAATTTCTCCTTCCCGTGAAGATGAAAAATGTGACTTTCTACCTTTTAAAGAATGAGAATACTAAGGTTTCCCCGCAATTGGAAGATTTCGTTCACATCAGTTCCGGTATGATATTGAACTCGAGTGAAGCGGATGAATTGAAGAACTACCTCGAAAGTTCGAAGTATTGCATGGAGGAAATAGAATATCCCACAACGTTCTCTATGAGGAGTGTGAAACCCGTCACGATAAGATTCCACAC
>QNAU01000120.1 GCA_003641545.1 Thermotoga sp. | reverse complement strand
TTCTTTATCGTGTCTACGGACAATCTTTTGAGTGATACTCTCTTCCTCAATTTTTCATCCTCCCATTGAGATATTTTCATGGTTTATTGTGATATTTTATCTCATCCTTGATCGGTTCGCTCTTTTTTCGAACACACTCAAAAAAATTTGACAAGATTTGAAAGTGCATTTATAATATCATGAGCGTCGAGCCAGTGTAGCTCAGTTGGAAGAGCGGCTGACTTGTAATCAGCAGGTCGGGGGTTCGAGTCCCTCCGCTGGCTCCAAGGGTGTGGTGAGGTGCCCGAGTGGTCAAAGGGGGCGGACTGTAAATCCGCTGGCAGAATGCCTACGGAGGTTCGAACCCTCCCCTCACCACCATCTTTTGGGAGGTAAGGAGTGATGCTGAAGTGAGAGAGCATATAGTTTTGGCATGCACGGTGTGCAAATCGAGAAATTATCACACGACCAAGAACAAGCAGAGAATGAAGAACAAACTCGAATTGAAGAAGTATTGTCCAAAGTGCAGAAAGCATACTTTACACAGAGAGGTGAAGTGATCAGAAGCGCAGGCCTGTAGCTCAATTGGCAGAGCACCGGTCTCCAAAATCGGGGGTTGCAGGTTCGAGTCCTGCCAGGCCTGCCAATTTTTTATGTAATTTCCTTGAAAAGGGTGGTGTGGATGAGGAAGCTCAAGACATTTTTCAGGGAACTCAAGATGGAAGTGAAGAAAACGACGTGGCCTACCAAACAGCAACTCATAAGTGCATCATCTGCGGTGTTGTTTATACTCATAACGATGGGTTTTTATTTTGGTCTTCTCGACCTAGTGTTCTCGAATTTCACGAGATGGCTCATAAGGATTCTCGGAATAGGGTGAGGGTATGAAAAAGAAGTGGTATATAATTCAAACTTACTCCGGGCTGGAATACAGTGTGAAGGAAGCCATAGAAGCGAAGGTTAAAGCCATGGGTATGGAGCATTTCATAGGGAGGATAGTGATCCCGGAGGAAACGATAGTGGACACGACGAGCGAATCCGGGGAAAAGTATGTTCTATCCCCAAGTGCAAGGCTTCACGTCAGCACGGGCTACGAGGTCAAAAAAGGTGATCTCTTGGCTGAAGAACCCAGTGTGTATGTGAAGAGGAACGGAGTCATAAGGGATGTGAAGAATGTCAGGAAGATAGTCATAGAGACGATAGATAAGAAATACACGAAAACTTATTACATACCTGAATCAGCGAAGGTGGAAGCTGGTATAAAGCTCGGAACGAGATTGAGACAGGGAATGCCGTTATCGAAAAATCAGGAATACATCTGTGAACTGGATGGAAGGGTCGTTATAAATGAGAGAATGAAGAGGGTTCTCGTCGATACCGAAGATGGGGATCAGGATGTTTATTACATCCCTCTCGAGAGTTTCGACAAGGAGAAGATAAAAAAAGGCGAGAAGGTGAAACAGGGTCAGCTTCTTGCGGATGGTAAGAAATTCTATGCGAATTCTTCCGGACTGGTTGAATTGGTCGAATATTCGATGAGGAAGGAAATCAGGATAATGAAGACGAAGAAGAGAAGGTTGTTTCCAGGATACATATTCATAGAGATGTTCATGAACGAGGAAACGTGGAATCTCGTCAGAACGGTTCCAAATGTGATAAATTTCGTATCTTCGGGAGGACAACCCATTCCCCTCAAACCACTCGAAGTGAGGGCGGTTTTGAGACAGGCTGGTATAGAGGAATACGAAAAGGTTGGAAGAAAGGCTGTCAAGCTGGAGATAGGTTACAACGTCGGTGAAATAGTGAGGATAAAGAGTGGCCCATTTGAAGATTTCGTCGGGACGATAAGTGAGATAAATCTTGAAAGGCAAGAATTGAAGGTAATGGTCAGCATATTTGGACGTGAGACTCCTATCGTTCTCCACGTTTCGGAGGTGGAGAAGATAGGATAAAGTGGGAGGAGTTATTCCGAAAACCACTTTCAAGGAGGTATGGAGATGGCGAAGAAGGTCATAGCTCAGGTTAGACTTCAGCTTCAAGCTGGAAAAGCCACACCAGCCCCGCCGGTTGGACCCGCTCTGGGACAACATGGTGTGAACATAATGGAGTTCTGCAAAAAGTTCAACGAGGTGACCGCATCGAAGGCAGGTATGCTCATACCTGTTGTTATAACCATCTACGAGGACAGATCCTTCACCTTCGTAACGAAGACACCACCCGCGTCCTTCCTCCTCATGAAAGCTGCGAAGATAGATAAGGGATCGGGTGAGCCCAACAGGATAAAGGTTGGTAAGGTGACAAGGAAGCAGATAAGAGAAATAGCGGAGTTGAAATTGGAAGATTTGAACACGAAAGACATCGAAGCAGCGATGAGGATAATAGAGGGAACAGCGAAGAGCATGGGAATAGAAATAGTGGATTGAGGGTGGTGGAAGGATGCCGAAAAGATCGAAAAGATATTCTCGAGTGAGAGAACTCGTTGACAGAGCGAAGTTTTACTCGATTGATGAAGCCATAGAACTCGTCAAGAAAACTGCAACCGCCAAGTTCGATGAAACCATCGAATTGGCAATAAAAACGGGTATAGATCCGAGGAAGAGCGATCAAATGGTTAGAGGAACTATAACGCTCCCGCATGGGACGGGAAAGAAGGTCAGGGTTTTGGTCTTTGCCAAGGGTGAGAAGGCGAAGGAAGCCCAAGAAGCCGGTGCAGATATCGTTGGAGCTGAAGAGTTGATCGAGAAGATAGCGAAAGAGGGATTCTTAGATTTTGATGTTGCCATAGCGACACCGGATATGATGAGATACGTTGGAAGGCTCGGAAAGATACTTGGACCGAGAGGGTTGATGCCATCCCCGAAATCTGGAACGGTGACGGAGGATGTGGCATCCGCGGTGAAGGAATTCAAGAGTGGAAGGATAGAGATAAGAAACGATAGAACGGGAAATCTTCACCTCCCCATAGGGAAGGTTTCCTTCGACAAGGAGAAGTTGAAGGAGAATCTCGTCTCGGCTCTGAGCCAGATAAATTCCATGAGACCTCAGGCAGTTAAGGGAAGATTCCTCGAAAAAGCGGTCATATCCTCAACGATGGGACCTGGAATAAAGCTCGATATAAGCAAGATCGAAGCAGGAAGATGAGGATTCGGGCATCTGAAGGGAGGTTTTCATCATGCTGACCAAGGAGAAGAAGAGGGAACTGGTTGCAAATCTTGCGGAGGATCTGAAAAAATCGGGATCGATGATATTTGTGAATTTCAAAGGTTTAAACGTTGCACAGATGAACAGTTTGAGAAGCATGGTGAGGGAAAAGGGTGGCTTGCTCAAGGTTGTGAGAAATACGCTCTTGAGGATAGCCACAGAGAAAGCCGGATTCGATTTCACAAAAGAGGATGAGTATGGATTGTTTGTGGGACCAACTGCGGTGGTTTACAGAAAAGAAGATGATGCGGATATACTCACCATATTGAAGGATCTCGTCAAATTTTCAAAGGAAAATGAGAATCTGAGTTTCAAGGGTGCCTACATAGATGGAAAGTTGATAAACGCGGATCAGGTGATAGAATACTCGAAACTGCCATCCAGAGAAGAGTTGATCTCCATGCTACTCATGAGGATGCAGGCACCCATAAGTGGGTTGGTGTTCACTCTGAGTGGTATTTTGAGGAAGTTCCTTTACGTTCTCAAAGCTATTGAAGATAAAAAAGGTGGAGGTGAACAGGGGTGACTAAGGAAGAGATAATCAAAGCCATCGAGGAGATGAGTGTAGCCGAGTTGGCAGAGCTCGTGAAAGAGCTGGAGGAAAGATTCGGTGTGAGTGCTGCAGCACCCGTTGCAGTTGCAGCAGCCGTTCCTGGTGCAGGTGGAGCTCCGGCGGAGGCGGAGGAGAAAACAGAGTTCGACGTCATCTTGAAGGAGTTCGGGCAGAAGAAGGTTCAGGTTATCAAGGTGGTTAGAGAAATAACGGGACTTGGGTTGAAGGAAGCGAAGGATCTGGTTGAGAAGGCGGGAACACCAGATGCGGTGGTAAAATCTGGTGTGAGCAAGGAGGAAGCCGAGGAGATAAAGAAAAAACTGGAGGAAGCTGGAGCAACCGTAGAAGTGAAATAACACTCAGCCTTTGAAAAAGATGTCCCACATCAGGTTCAACCTGATGTGGGTTGTTTTGTATTGTGAGGTGATGAGAATGAGGGAGAAGAGGAAATTCGGTAAGAGGGAACGAGTCGTTTACAGCAAGTTGAAGGAGAGCGTGGAAGTTCCCAATCTTTTGAGAATACAACTTGAGTCATATGAGAATTTCATCAAGGAAGGAGCTTTGAAGGTCCTCAAGAAGTTCTCCCCGATAAAATCCCAGCCAAACAGGGCTGATTTGAGAAAGGGAGACAAAGGTTTCGTCCTGGAGTTCGTCAGAACACGTGTTGGAGAACCGAAAAACACGGAAGAAGAGTGCAGGGAGAAAGGTTTGACCTACAACATACCCCTCTATGCGACTGTCAGAATAACGGACATGAGCACCGAGGAAATGAAGGAGGAAGAGATATTC
>QNAU01000119.1 GCA_003641545.1 Thermotoga sp. | reverse complement strand
GTGGTAAAAAGGGACTGAACTCCGGTTTCATGCTTTGGCAGTACACTGCCGCTTCGCTGGTTTCCGAAAACAAAGTTCTGTCCCATCCGGCATCCGTCGATTCCATACCAACATCGGGCAACCTTGAAGATCACGTGAGCATGGGTATGAACTCGGTTTTGAAGTTGAAAAGAATCTTGAGAAACACCGAGAAGGTTGTGGCGATAGAACTAATGCTTGCGGTGAGGGCGTTGGAGTTCAGAAGGCCTTTGAAATCGAGCGAAAAGATAGAGAATCTTTACAGGAAGGTTAGGGAGAATGTCCCTTCCTTCGATGAGGACAGATGCTTTCAAGATGACTTTGCAAAGATATTGGGCATGATAGAAAAGGGAAGAAAACTCTACGAGGAGGTTTGAAGATGGGTAAGAGAATATCCAAAAGAAGGCTGATGGAAATAATAGATACCGGAAAACACACTTTGAAGGGAATATACAGAGAGCTTGGAATAAAGAAGAAGGAGGACAGGAGAAAACTCAGGAAGATTCTAAAGGAACTGCAGAGTGAGGGTGAGATATACAGAGATTCCAAGGGAAGATACAGAAGGATCGGTGATTCAACGGTTCTGGGAACGATAGAGTTCACGAAGAAGGGAACCGCAGCATTTTTAGTGACTCCAAAGGGGGAAGATATCTTCATCCCGGTGGAAAATGTGGGAAACGCCATGCATGGAGACAAGGTGATCGTGGAAATCGTGGGAAAGAAGGGGGACATGAAAAAGGGAAGGGTTCTGAAGGTCGTCGAAAGGGGATTCAAGAAAATCGTGGGGATATTCAAGAGAAGAGGAATGTTCGGGTATGTCATTCCCATAGATCCGAAAATAATATACGATTTCAGAATTCCGACGGAAGAACTGGGAAAAGCCAAGCCAGGACAGATCGTCGTAGCGAAGATAACACAGTATCCAACGAGAAGAAAGGAACCGATGGCTGAGATAATCGAAGTCCTCGGATACGAAGATGATCCTTCCATAGACTTTCCCGTCGTTGTGATGAAGCACAATCTTCCATTGGAATTTCCAAAGGAGGTCATGGAGGAGGTAAAAAAGCTCAAGATGTTTGTGGACGATGAGGATATCGATGGTAGATGGGATTTGAGGGACAAGATCATATTTACGATAGATGGTGAGGATGCGAAGGACTTCGATGATGCGGTTTCGATCGAGAAGTTGAAAAATGGAAATTATCTACTCGGGGTTCACATAGCGGATGTATCCCATTACGTTAAGGAAGGAACAGCCCTGGATAGAGAGGCATACAACAGGGGAACGAGTGTTTACCTCATAGACAAAGTGATCCCCATGCTTCCCTTCGAATTATCCAACGGAATATGTTCCCTGATCGAAGGTGAAGATAGGTTGACCTTCTCCGTTTTCATGGAGATAGATGAGGATGGAGAAACGATCAATTACGAATTTGGGAAGAGTGTGATAAGGAGCAAGAAAAGGTTGACCTACGAACAGGTGAACAGGTTGTTCAGCGGTGATGAGGAGCAGAGGAAAATCCTTGGAGATGAGGTGGTGAATTCCCTCTTCACGATGAGGGAATTGTCGAGGATCCTGAGAGAGAACAGGAAAAGAAGGGGAGCGATCGTTGATATAGAAACGGATGAAGTCAAGGTGATCCTAAACGAGAAAGGCAAACCACTGGACATAATCCCGAGATCGAGAGGGGATTCAGAAAAGCTCATAGAGGAATTCATGATCAGAGCCAATGAAACGGTTGCGGAGGTTTTCGATAGATTCGATCTTCCTTTCATATACAGGGTTCACGAGGAACCAGATCCCGAAGGAATAATGGAGTTGAAGTATTACCTCAAAACGCTCGGATTGAAGCTGAAGATACCGAAGAAGATACATCCAAGGATACTTCAGGAGCTTCTGGAGAAGATGTCCGATCATCCTCTCAGAAGAACCGTCGAGAGGCTACTCGTCCGGTCGATGAAGAGAGCCATGTACTCGGAGGTTAACATCGGTCATTTCGGGTTGGCGTCATACTCCTACACCCATTTCACATCACCCATAAGGAGGTATCCAGATCTGATAGCTCACAGATTGCTCAACGATTTCCTGAAAAGAAGAAGATTCAGCGATGAGGAATTGAGGAATCTCAGAAAAAAACTTGCGATAATGTCGAAACATTGTTCGAGGAGGGAAAGGGTGGCGGATGAGGCTGAATGGGACATGATCGATATGAAGAAGGTGGATTATGCAAAGGAAAGAATAGGCGAGGTATTCAATGTCGTAGTAACCGCCGTCACAGGTTTTGGATTGTTCGTCGAGATAGTTGAGAAGGGCATAAACGGGTTGATTCATATATCATCCTTAGACGATTACTATATATACGATGAGGAGAATCAGAGGTTGATCGGTAAAAACAACGGAAGGATTCTGAAACTTGGTGATGAGCTGAAGGCTAAGATAGTCGGTGCGAACAAGATGAGAATGGAAGTTGATTTCGAACTTCAGGATTGATTTGTATCATCACTTTTCCTTCCTCTCCATGGTTGAAAACCCCCTGTAAAAATTATGAAAAAAGATGGAAATTTACACAATCCCTGAAAAATGAGAATAGTTCGACTATTTCTGAAGAAAATAAGATTTGCGATGTAAATATTTTCATGGGAAGATTGGATCAACACAATCTTCATCCTTCGAGGAGGTGTAAAGATGAAAAAACTCGCCTTTTTCGTCGTTCTGATTCTTGTCATATCCGTTCTGATCTTCCCGGCGGTAAGGTTCAAGAGAAGCGAAACCTTGTATGCCGGGGGTGGAATGTGGGCTCCTCCAAGCAACTGGAATCCAATAACCCCATGGAACGCGGTCACAGGAACAGTTGGTCTGATATACGAAACATTGTATCTCTACGACCCACTTAAGGATGAGATGGTTCCATGGCTTGTCGAGAAGGGAGAATGGGAAGGACCGAATGTTTTCAAGATAGTTCTGAGGAAAGGACTAACCTGGTCGGATGGAAAACCGTTGACCGCCGAAGATGTTAAGTTCACCTTCGAATTATCGAAGAAGATACCGGAGATATACTACAGTCCACTCTGGAACTGGATAGACAGGATAGAGATGTTGGATGAAAGGACGCTCGTCTTCAAATTCAGCGAAGCGCGATATCACGAATGGCTGTACAATCTGTATCAGATACCGATTCTCCCGAAGCATATATGGGAGAAGAAGAGCAAGGATGAGATATTGAACGGGACGAACGAGGGAGCGATAGGTTCCGGAGCTTACTTGTTCGAGACTTACGATCAGGACAGGATGGTCTACCTGAGAAACGAGAATTGGTGGGCGACAAAACTCCTCGGCTTGAAACCCGCTCCGAAGAGGATAGTTTATCTGAGGGTTCTAAGCAACAACGTCGCACTCGGAATGATCATGAAAGGTGAACTCGATATAAGCAACTTCTTCCTCCCAGGTGTTCCAAACTTGAAGAAATATTATGACATACACACCTGGTTCAAAGATCCACCGTACATGCTGTCGGACAACACCGCATTTCTATTCCTGAACACAACCAAAAAGCCCATGGACGATCCGAAGTTCAGAAGAGCCTTAGCCTTTGCCATAGATGTTGAGAAGATCGTGAGAACAGTCTTTGAGAGACAAGTTCTCCCATCCAATCCTCTCGGTTTCCTGCCGATCGACTCGTGGATGAAATATTACGACGAGAAGGTTGTCGAAAAGTATGGTTTCAAGTTCGATCCGGAAACAGCGAAGAAACTGCTCGATGAAGCTGGATACAAGGATGTCGATGGAGATGGATACAGAGAAGCACCGGATGGATCCAAGATACACCTGAAGATAACCGTCCCATACGGTTGGACGGATTGGATGGAATCGATAAAGATAATAGCGGACAACTTCAGAAAGATTGGATTGAACGTGGAAGCCAAATTCCCAGATTACGGAAAGTATTGGGAAGATCTCACATCTGGAAAATTCGACATGGCTATAAACAACTTTGGAAGCCAGCTTTCCAGCACACCCTGGACACTCTACAATTGGTTGTTCAATCCGGAAATCTCGGAATACATGTACAACGGGAACTTTGAGAGATACAAAAATGATGAACTGTTCGATCTGATAAAGAAATTCAACTTGACACCAATGGACAAGACGAACGAGGCTAAATCCATCATATCCAAGATCGAGGAGATATTCCTTAAGGAGATGCCAGCGATCCCACTATGGTACAACGGTCTGTGGTTCCAAGCAAGCAAGTCCGCCTGGACCAACTGGCCAAGTGAAAACAATCCATACGCCTATCCATGCACTTGGGGTGGAAGATGGCAGATGGGTGGATTGATGATGCTGACGAAGCTGAAACCCGCCAAGTGAGATTCTTCATCCCGCATCCCGCGTGGGGCACGTGTCGGGATGCGGGATCCTCTTCACCTTTGGAGGTTAGGAATCCATGGGGAGATATCTGAGAAGGAAGATAACGATATACATTCTGACCTTTTTTGTTGCGGTAACCTTGGATTGGATGATCCCAAGGTTCATGCCTGGAAATCCGATATTGATACTGGTGTCGAGATTCACCGGACTGCCTCAATC
>QNAU01000118.1 GCA_003641545.1 Thermotoga sp. | reverse complement strand
GTGAATGGTTCGATTTCTGGAGAGATCGTTACAGGAAATCTTTTCCGCGTGTCGTTCCACTGTACGAGAAGAAACATGGTCTGAGCGATGAAAAAATAAGGGAAATATTGGAGTCGTTCAACAGATCTTTCTTGGATAGGTTGAGGTTCAAGGTTGAATCCGAGTTGAAGGAACACAAGAAGAAGGCGCTTGAGAAGATAAACGATGAAGCCGAACATCTCAAGTTGAGTGCAGAAGATTTCCACATGATGATAATAACCCTTCTCGGACTCGAGGAGAGCACCTTCGTGGAAACGGAAAGGAAGGGGCTTGTCGTGCTCGTGGATCCATTAGCGATGGAGTTGAAAGGGAAATTCGATCGATTCGCCTCGATCGTGCTGGAATCTGCCATGAAAGCAAGGGAAATTCTGGATCGCGGAAGATCACATGACACAGAATCGTGATCTTCGAAGATTCGATTCATCCCGTATGTTTGTCAGCTACCTTCGATGCCGCGAATGAATCGGGTTTTATCCTGACCTCGTATCCGCTCCCATTTACGTATCCGACCACGGATCTTATCAGCTCCTTCGTGGGACCATTTTCTCCAACGTCTATGTGTATCTCTATTCCACTTATCATTTCCATATCCTCTTCCTCCATCGATCCCATCAGAAAGTTCGCCATCTCTATGCTGAGTTGTGCTTCCTTGAATATCCTGCTCTTCATGTCGTAATATATGTTCTCTTTCCTCGTGGTGTAGAAATACATTCCTCCCTTTCCAACCTTGTGAACGACTATGACGGTGGTAAAAAGAACGAAGGAACCATGATCTTTAGAGTCGGTTCCTATTATCAACCTGTTTTCCTCGCTTCCAAGGCAGAAATTCCTGATGAGTTTCATCATCTCTTCATATTCGAGAGATCCGTATTCCGGATTTTTGAATTTGAACCTTTCACCCCCATCGTTCAAATTATAAGACTTTCTATCCAATCTTTCAAAATGAACACACAGTAAACGCTCCAACCTATGAATGGACCGAACGGTATCCTCGATCTCATACCCAGGTTGCCTTTCAACATGGCTGGAAGTATGACGAGTATTCCAGAGATAGAAGCCAGAAAAACGGAGAAGATCATATTCAACGGTCCCAACAGCAGACCTGAGACGGCAAAAAGTTTGACATCCCCCATTCCCAATCCTTTCTTAGAAATGTATCTCACCCCGATGAAGATGAGGAAGGTGAATGCTGCGGTCAACACATTTGCAATGATCTTTCCAGAGAATATCGTCTCGAGGACTCCGGCGATGAGAATTGTGAAGAAGCTCGTATCAGGTATGATCATGTATTCAAGATCCACGAAGGTCAGAAGAACAACCGCGAAGACGAGCATCGATGCGATTATACTCTCCCTAAGATCCAGCACAGCTGAATTCAAAGCAAAAAGAGAAGACATCAAGAGTTCCACGATGAGATATCTCCACGGTATCTTCCATCCACAGTGTCTGCATCTGCCTCTCAAAATTATGTAGCTCAGAATCGGAATGTTGTCGTACCAAGGTATCACCTTTCCACAGTTCGGACAGACGGATCTTCTCGGGTTCAAAATGCTGATCTTCCTCGGAAGTCTGTATATAAGAAGGTTGGTGAAACTCCCAAGAACCGCACCCAATACAAAAAACAAAGGAATCTCAACTCTCATGTTTTTATCCTTCTCCCTCAATTCAAAGTTCTGTGATATTATATTAAGATATGAGGAAAAATTGGTGTATCACCCTCATCGTTATTCTATCAATCTTCATCCTCATCTACAATTTCAAGGGAAATTACATCTTTCCCTTTCGTGATTTGAAACATATTTTCATATTTTCGGTATTCTTCATCATCTCCCTGACAGGTGCCTTCATCATAGTCAGATTTCCAAATGGCGTGAAATATCCTGCCATCTACGTTGGAATAGTTCCAATGCTCGTGTATTTTGGACCGAAGATTTCTTTCCTGAGTTTTCTATCCTGCCACGCGTTGAGATGGATAACGGGAAGAAGAGAGTTCAAACCTGAATACATTTCTGCATTTGCTCTTGCCTACGTTTCTTCCTTCATAGTTTACGATCTTCTCGTTGGAAGATCCTTCATACTGGCGATCCTCTTCTTCGTGATAACTTTCGAGTTCACAAAGTTTATCATATACATCTTAACGAATAAAAGAAAAAGAGAGATTTTTTCCTTCTTCCTCATGAGTGTGGGGTTTTCAACGGTCGTAATTCCAGGTATTTTCCTCTTCAAGCATCACATCGAAACACACTGTGTCATCAGTTTCACCGAAGGTGTGTGGATCTTGATCATACTGATGATCCTGTGGAAATTCCTTTCCATGATGAACACGAACATACTCACGTTGAAAGAAACCTACACGAAGATGCTGGCTTACAGCAAGGGGCTTGAAAAGATACTTGAAATATCGAAGAGCATGAAATCCACATCGAGCTTGAGGGAGATACTACAGGATGTGGTCAACCTCGCTTGTGAATACTTCGGTTACTCCTGCGCCCTCATAAGTATAATGAACTACGATAAGGGGATCGTGGAAAGGGTTGCGTACTATGGTTTGAGTGAAGAAGAATTCGAGATGTTGAAGAACAATCCGTTGAGTTTGGAGGAGGCGAGAAAATTCTTCCAAGATAGATACAGAATAGGTAAGAACGCCTACTTTATACCTGAGGAGGAGGCAAATCAGGTTTTACCTAACAACGCAAAGAAAATACTGTTCTCAAAGAGTAGAAAGAAGAAGGCAAGTTACGAATGGCACGATGGTGATCTTTTCGCGATATCCTTCGTCGATTCCAACGGAATATTGGTCGGTTATCTGTCCTTGGATCAACCGAAAAATGGAAGAAGACCCACGATGGATGAGGTGAAGATCCTCGAGATATTCTCGGAACAGATACTGAGGATAATGGAGGATGCGAAAGAGTTCGAAACGTTATGGAGAAAAAGCATAATTGATGAGAAGACTGGATTGTACAACTACGCGTATTTCATGGCGTTTTTGAAGGATAAGATCAAGAACATGATAAGTGAAGGGAAGCATCTTTCCATAATGATGATGGATATGGACAACTTCAAGCAGGTGAACGACAAGTTCGGTCATCTGAAGGGTGATCAAGTCTTGAAGAAGGTTGGGGAGGTCATAAAGAAATCTGTGAGGGACTCGGATGTCGTCTGCAGATATGGTGGAGACGAATTTGCCATCGTTCTTCCATCCACCGGGAAGAGGAAAGCTCTGAAGATTTCAGAGAGGATTCTCAAGAGTGTGAACGAGATGAAGATCGTGAAGAATGAAACACGGTTGAGGCTCGGTATCAGCATAGGGATAGCCGGATTCCCCGAAGATGGCAAAAATGCGGAAGAACTGGTTGCATCAGCTGATAGAGCCCTCTACAGGGCTAAGAGATCCGGAAAGAACAGGATATGTCTCGCATGAGGGGTTGATGAAGATGATCAAAGTTGGCTTGGTTGGAACACCGAATTCCGGGAAATCGACTCTCTTCAACGCTTTAACCAACCTAAAAGTTCCGGCGGAGAATTATCCCTTCTGCACTGTGGATCCGAATGTTGCGATCGTGAGTGTGAAGGATGAGAGAGTCGATCTTCTGGCGGATATGGAAAATTCCAGAAAGAGGGTTCATCCTTCCCTTGAGGTGATCGATATAGCTGGATTGATAAAGGGATCAAGCAAAGGTGAAGGACTTGGAAATCGATTCCTCGATCACATAAGAAAAGTGGATCTCATCGCCTACGTTCTCAGGGGATTCGAGAATCAGAATGTCCCACATCCAGCCGGGAAGGTGGATCCCGTCGAAGATCTCGAAACGGTGGAGATGGAAATGATCCTATCGGATCTCGAAACCGTTGAAAACAGAATCATGAAGAAGCTGAAGAAGGCCCGAAGTGGGGATAGAGAAGCGAAATTCGAGATCGAACTTCTCGAGAGACTGAGATCTCATCTTCTTGAAGGTATGACCGTTAGGTCATTCGAGAGAAATGAGGAGGAAGATGAGATCATAAAATCACTCTTCCTTCTAACCGATAAACCTGCTCTTCACGTTTTGAACGTGGATGAAGGGACGATTGAATCTGGAAAAGTGGATGAGTACGTTGAAAGGTTCAAAGAAAGATCCATAGAACCGATGATCATAGATGCGAAACTCGAAGAGGAACTGGGAGAATTGGACGAGAACGAGAGGAAGGAAATTCTTGAAGCTTACGGGATAGGTGATACCGTGCTTCACAGGTTTCTCAAATCGTGCTGTAAATTATTGGATCTCATAACCTTCCTGACGACGACTGAGAATGAAACGAGAGGTTGGAATGTGAAAAGAGGAACGGTGGCATACGATGCTGCCGGGATGATCCACACGGATATGCAAAAGGGTTTCATAAAGGTCGAAGTCATAAATTTCGAGGAGTTGAGGAAATACTCGAGCATAAAGCAAGCTAAGGAAAATGGGAAAGTCGAATACCACGGTAGGGATTACGTCATAAAAGAAGGGGATGTTCTGAGATTCCTCTTCAAGGTATGAGAGTCCTTGGGGTCATAGTCGAATACAATCCCTTCCACAATGGGCATCTTTATCATCTCGATAGAGCCAAG
>QNAU01000117.1 GCA_003641545.1 Thermotoga sp. | reverse complement strand
TGTGAAATCTTGCCA
The DNA here is from genome assembly GCA_003641545.1 of Thermotoga sp. Lineage (GTDB taxonomy): Bacteria > Thermotogota > Thermotogae > B21-G9 > B21-G9 > B21-G9. Next base: position 4,631 of record QNAU01000117.1, on the reverse strand, counting down.
GCTCCCTTCTCGACCGATCTGATGTTGAAATTCGCGAAACTGATGGAACTTCTCAACGACATATCACTTCTCAACATGTGCGTTCGCGGACTCTTGGAGTTCGAGAGTTCTTACATCGATTTCACGTTGAGACTCTTATCGGGAAGGATGAACGAGAACATATACACGAAAACTGGAAGGGAAAAGAACCTGTCTTCTTCCTCCACATTCCTCGATGGGAGGGTGTGAATTTGGCTGATCTGAGTATATTCGGTGCCCTGAACACCGGGGTTCTCGGTATTTACACCCACAAGTTGGCGATGAGTGTGGTTGCCCACAACATAGCCAACGCCAACACCGAGGGTTTTTCGAGACAGAGACCGGTGATAGTCCCAACATCTCCCGTTCCCATATCGACTCTGACCCAACCTTCCATACCACTTCAGATAGGAACGGGATCTATGGTCAAAAGGATAGAGAGGATAAGGAACAGATTTCTCGACATCCAGTTCAGGCAGTTGAACAGCAGGGATGGATATCTGGACAGGTTGTTCCACAACCTTCACTTCATAGAACAGCTGTTCAACGAACCGGGAGAGAACGGTATAAGGTATCTCTACGATTCTCTGTGGGCATCCCTCGAGGAGGTCATGAACGATCCACTGAACGTCGCCGCGAAGAGGGAAGTCGTCGCGAGAGCGGTTCAATTGACGGACAACGTCGTCGATCTTTACGACAGACTGCAACAGTTGAGAATGGATCTGAACGGAGAGCTCGAGAAGAAGATTGAGAGAATAAACACGATTCTCGAAAGATTGGCGGATATAAATATGAAGATAAGAACTACTCTCGTCATACGATCGCAACCGAACGATCTTCTGGATGAGAGGGACAGACTTCTGGATGAACTGTCCAATTACGCGAACGTATCCTTCAGGGACAGGGATGATGGTCAGATAGATCTCAGAATAGGAGATCAGGTGGTTCTCTTCGGATCGGTGGTCAACAAGTTGAGAGTAGAGGAGAGACCGAACAGCAAGGGAATATACGATATCTTCGTCGGTAGTTCCAAGGTGAACATCGGTGATGGAGAACTCAGAGCGATTCTCGACTTGAGGGATGAAGTGATTCCAAAATACATGAAGGATCTGGATGAATTCGTCTTGTTCCTCACCGACAAGTGGAACCTCATTCACGGTGAGGCATACGACGCATCCGGAACGACCACGAGGATACCCTTCTTCCAGGAGATGAACGCGATGGTCGATGTGGACGACCCGAGAGTCTTCAGAATACTGGGTACAAACATGCTCGAAAATGGTAGGATGATCTACTCCACCGGCAGAACGGATTACACCGACAGCAACCCCGCTAATGTACATCCCGCCTTGAACGGGATACTGAGTTATTTCGACGGTTCGAACTTCGGAGAGACCGATATAGTCAGCTCGGATTCACTCCAGGATATAATGAACAAGTTCAATTCCGATCCTTCATCACCGGCAACCTTGGAGTATGCACAATACGGTTCTAACTACAGGATTTACTTCAAGGCAAAAAATGGTGAGGACCTCAAGGATACTCTCCTGATAGACGTTTCGAACAGCGTTTTGAAGGACCTTGGTTTCAGAACGAAGACCTTGAAGGTGTGGAAGATGGATGAGGAATCCTTGGAGAAGTTCAAATCCAATTTCGATCAGTCGAAAACCTATCACATCTTTGGAACCAATCTGATAATCGATCCGAACGCATCCGTCCACGACATCCTTCAGAGTGTGCAGAACGATTTGAATTCATCCTCATCCTTGGTGGGTGCGAGGGCTTTCGACATGGATGGAGATGGAGATTACGATGTGCTCTACATAATTCCGAGGGATGATTACGATTACGACATCATGAAGGTGGATCCTCAGGATCAGGACGGTTTCTTCGTTGATACCGGAACGGAGATAGCCGATATGACCGTGCTCGACACCGAAAATCCAACTTTGGACAACGTGATGGGGCTGGATGACACCGATCCGAACGATCAAACCATCCTTCAGAATGGATTCGACATAACCATAAACGCGACGACGATTCACGTGGATCCCGTCAAGGATACCCTGAGGAACGTCGTGAACAGGATAAATGATCTGAAACCCGGTATCACCGCAGATCTCACCCCCCACAACGCTCTCGTTTTCAGGGCGAGCAGGGATTACAACTTCGACATCAGGATAATGAACATAGACGGACCAAGGGAGTTCTGGGAAAAGGTTGGCTTCATCTCGGAAACCGCAGGCCACGATTGGACGAATTACACCCTCGTCGATAGATCGTGGGATTTCAGCACCTTCAAATCGAATGTGGACAGAGCTTTGAGGTTGGAGATAGATAAAAATGAGGCGGATTACGGTCTCGGTATAACCTATCAATTCGAGGTGTCGAACACCCTCAGGATCAGACCCGAAACCCTCGCGGTGGATCTGGGTGAGGCGGTGGATACGGATGGAGACTGGGTGGTTGACAGGATAGACCCACTGGGATCAACGAACACCGATGCAATGAAAGAATTGTCAGACTCGAGATTCGAGGAAATCCTATCCAACGGAAGGGAGAGTTTCACCACCTTCCTTGGATCGATAGTTGCGGAGCTCGGTGTCGAAGGTGAAACGACGAGAAAGCTCAAGGAGAACAACTCGATAATGAAAATGCACATAGACAACGAGAGGGAGAGAATAAAAGGAGTCTCCTTAGATGAGGAGATGACGAACATGATAAAGTTCCAGCAAGCCTTCAACGCATCCGCAAGGATCATAACAGCGGTTGATGAGATGATAAGCAGAATAATTGACCGTCTCGGCGTCGTCGGGAGGTGATGTGGTTGAGGATAACCCAGCCGATGGTGATGTCCCAAGTCTTGAACGATATAAGAAGGGTTTTTGAGAGGATAGCCAAAAAACATGAGGAGCTGTCGAGTGGATTGAAGGTCAGGTATCCGTCCGACGATGCGATAGTTGCAACGAGGGCATCGAGGATCGCTTCCCAGAAGAGGGAAATAGAACAATACAAGAGGAACATAGACACGGTGTCCAACATGGTTCAATCTTACGACGTGAGTGTCAGGGAGATATCGGATATATACAAGAGGATAAGAGAACTCTCGGTGATGGCAGCCAACGACACGATGAGTGAGGACGACAGGGATGCGGTAGTTCTTGAATTGAAGAAGCTGAAGGATCATCTCGTATCCATAGCCAACACGAGGATAGGGGATACATACATATTCGGAGGTTCGAGGGGGAACAAGCCTCCCATCTCGGTGGATGAAGACGGTAAGGTCAGGATAGATCTTACGCCGGAAGAGGCAAGCAGAAGATGGAAATTCCGAGTGGGCGGATACTCCCTCGATTACAACCTGACGGTTTACGATCTGTTCGTCACCAAGAGAGGAGAGAGTGTGTTCGATATAATAGACAGGCTCATAGAGAATGTGGACAACAACGAATCCTCCAAGATATCCGAGACTGATCTTGCGGGGATATCCGACCTCGAGGGAACGGTCAGCGCGAATGTTGCCTTCGTCGGTGGAGTCATGAGGATGGTCGAAAATCTTTCCAGCAGACTTCAAGATCTCGATCTCTACATGGATGAGTATCTGTCGAAGGAAACCGATGCGGATATGGTCGAAGTGGTGACGAAACTCTCCATGGATCAAGCCATCCTTCAGGCAGCTTTGAATTCCGGGGCGCGAATAATAATGCCCACCTTGCTCGATTTCCTCAGATGAACGAAGGAGAGAAGAGGTGAAAACATGGAAAAGGTTATGACAAAGATAGGCGAACTCGAGATAGACGAAGAAAAGGTCGTGAGATTTGAGAAGGGGATACCCGGTTTTGAAAGTTTGAGGGATTTCATCGTCGTGGAGAAGGAAGAATCCTATCCCATACTTTGGCTCGTCTCCTTGGATTCTCCCAACGTCGCCATCCCCGTGATAGATCCGTGGTTGATCAGGGTGGACTACACCGTGGATATAGATGAGGAAACGGTGAAGGAACTTGAGATAGAAGGTATGGAAGATCTGAGGATTCTCGCAGTTCTCGTCATACCGGTCGGGAATCCGAAGGATATGACCATAAACCTCATGGCTCCCATAGTGATAAACAAGAGAACGGGGAAGGGTAAACAGATAATAATGGAGAACAGCGGGTATGGAATAAGACACAAGGTTGTGGATGAGATCGAGAGGAGCAAAAAGATAATGAAGGACATGAGTGAAAATACAGGATGAATACATGGGCGGTGGGTGGATGCTCGTTCTGAGCAGGAGGATAAATGAGAGTATAATAATAGGGGATGACATAGAGATAAAGATACTGAAGGTTGAAGGTAAGACCGTGAAGATAGGCATATCAGCACCAAAGAGTGTGAAGATCTACAGGAAGGAGATATACGATTCGATAAAGAGGGAGAACATAGAAGCCATGAAGAGTGAGCTGACCGAAGGTGTGAGGGAGATACTCGGAGGTGTGAGGGATGAAGATAGAGGTCAACGATGAATTGATGGATCACCTCGAGAACCTCGCGAGGTTGAAATTCAACGAAGAGGAGAGAAAGATCATAATGGACGATATGAGAAAGATACTGGAATACATGGAGCTTCTGGATGA
>QNAU01000116.1 GCA_003641545.1 Thermotoga sp. | reverse complement strand
TCACTTAGATCCACCTTACTCTAACCTCACCCGAGGAAGATTCCAAATTAGATCTTCAAAAGATATGACTCGACGAAATCTATGTTTTCCTCCTTGAGAAATTTCTCCATTTTCGTATCAATCCTATGTATGACCACAATGGGGTAGATCCCATCTGCATTTTCCTCTGCCATCAATTTATCCTTCAACCTTTCGATCAATTTCACGAATCTCCGAATTTCCTTTTTACTCACTCTACTTTTACTCTCGCCGAACAAGACATATCTTCTATTTTCTCTTCTCACCACGCCGTATATGTTTATCATGTATTCCTTTCCACCATATTCAATTCTCTTAGTCCTCAACTTTCTTTCCACCTCGAAACCTCTATCTTTCAACACATTTGGGAGACTTTGAATGGCTCTATCTTCAAGCAAAAAGCCAAAATTATGCGACAGGTTCTCCACCTTTTCCCTCGTTATGGCATGTTCCCTTATCAACTCGTTCAACCTTTCCTCCGTTCTTTTCTGAGCCTGCGCAAGTTCTTCAACCACTCTTTCAAGCCTGTTCAACCTCTCTTCTGTTCTTTTCTGAGCTTGCGCAAGTTCTTCAACCACTCTTTCAAGCTTGTTCAACCTCTCTTCCGTTCTTTTCTGAGCCTCCGTGAGCTTATTTATCGATTCTGTCAATTTTTTGAATCCTTCTTCCATTTCCTCACTCATCTTCTTCAGTTCCTCACTTCTCATGAATTCGATCAGATTGGCTATGGGTTTTCTCAACTCATCTGGAAATTCCTCCACTATATCAATGAGTCTCATCAAATCACCTCTTCAGATCAGTTTCTGACACTATTCTAACATAATCCAAGCTTGATAAATCCCTTCCCATTTTCCATAATATTAGCATCCGATTGGAGTTTATCGAATGAAATCCTCGAAAAAGGTGGTGAAACGAATGAAGAAAAAACTTTTCAAGAAGATTTCTTTCCTTGCAACCTTCGATGGAGAAAAGTTACTTGAAGATGTGGATATGGTCGTGATGGACAACTCAATTGAATTCATCGGGAATGCGGAAGACAGGTTCAAAAGAGAAGAATTCGACGAGGTATTCGACTGTTCCGGATATTTAATTCTACCAGGATTCGTGAACACACACCACCACATGTACCAATCTCTGTTCAGGAATATTCCAGAAGTTCAAAATGCCAAACTGTTCGATTGGTTGATCTTCCTCTACGAGAAGTGGAAAAACATAGATGAGGAGGGAGTTTACGTCAGCACCATCGTTTCCATGTTCGAAATGATGAAAACGGGCGTAACGACAACGAGCGACATGCTCTATCTCTATCCCAACGGCAAAAATGAGCTCTTCGATTCCGAAATAGAAGCTGCGAGAAGGGTGGGAATGAGGTTCCATCCAACGAGAGGTAGCATGTCCTTGGGTAGAAGTAAAGGAGGGTTACCCCCAGATTCCGTCGTTCAGAGTGAAGATGAGATAATCGAAGAGAGCATCAGGGTCATTGAAAAATACCATGATCCATCCAAACACTCGATGATAAGGATAGCCTTGGCACCTTGTTCCCCATTTTCAGTTTCCGAAGAACTCATGGTGAAAACCTTGGAATTGGCTGAAAAATACGATGTTCTCCTTCACACCCACCTCGCCGAAACCAAAGATGAAGAGAAATACTGTTTGGAAAGATTTGGACTTCGCCCTGTGGACTACATGGACAAAATAGGATGGTTGAACGAGAGGGTCTGGTTCGCGCACTTGGTGTGGGTCAACTCCTCGGACATAGATAAATTATCGGAAAACGATGTTGGGATGGCACATTGTCCGGTTTCCAACATGAGACTTGGTTCTGGAATAGCTCCGGTTGTGAAGATGAAAGAGAGGATGAGAATAGGATTGGCGGTTGATGGGAGTGCGAGCAACGATACGAACAACATGATATCCGAGATAAGAACAGCCATGCTTTTACAGAGGGTGAAATACGGTTCGAATGCCATGAGTCCATTCGAGGTTTTGAGGATGGCTACCATGGGTGGAGCCAAGGTGTTGAGGATGGATGATTACATAGGCAGTATAGAGGTTGGAAAATCTGCAGATTTCGTTGGCTTCAACCTTGACAGGCTTGAATTTGCAGGTTGTTTATCCAATCCCCTGTCCGCGCTGGTCATGTGTGATGCGAAAAGCGTGGATTTATCCGTGATAAACGGAGAAATCAAGATAAAAGATGGAGAAATTCTGGATGATGAAGTGGAATACTTCGTGAGAGAACACAACAGAATTTCCAAGAGATTGCTGGAAACCTCAGGATAATTCGATGGTAAAATAATTACTGTGGTCAACCGATGATAGTTCCTCTCCAAAAAAATCGGGAGGTGAAAGTATGAGAAAGTATCTTGTCATTCTTCTCGTTCTTCTTCTCACCCTGAATCTGTTTTCCGCCAGAACACCAAAGGATACCCTCGTCATAGCGGTGAATACGGACAATGTGGTGACGTTGGATCCCGGAGCGGTGTATGAGGTGCTTGGATCGAGAATAGTGGATGCCTGCTACGAAAAATTGGTTGGACTGGATTACGTCAATGGACAGCTGGTCGTCGTTCCGGAAGTTGCGGAGAGTTGGGAAATTTCCGAAGATGGAAGAACTTATACATTCCACATAAGAAGGGGAATAAAATTCTCGACGGGGAGAGAACTCACCGCGGAGGACGTTGTCTTCTCGTTGAAGAGGCATCTTCTCATGCAGAAACCATCATCGTGGATCCTTCCAAGCATGGGAGTGACGAAAGACAACATGGATGAGACTATAAAAAAGATAGATGACTACACGGTTCAAATCACAGTTGACAAGCCATATGCTCCGACTCTGGTTCTTTCGAAGCTTACCTTCAGCTTCAGTGGAATAGTCGACAAGGAGGAAGTTCTGAAACATGAGCAGAACGGCGATCTGGGACATGGATGGTTGAGCTATCACAGTGCAGGTGCAGGTGCATACTATGTGAAATCATGGGAAAAGAATGCCTACATAATCTTGGAAGCCAACAAATACTACTGGAGAGGACAACCAAGGATAAAGAGAATCGTCTTCAAGGATGTTCCGGAACCAACAAACCAAAGACTGCTACTGGAGAGAGGGGATGTTGACATTGCTTGGGATCTCTTGCCTGAGAACATAGAGGAGTTGAAGAGCAATCCGGATATAAAGATCATAACCGGACCGGGACATGAATTCAGATATCTCGCCATGAACACTGGATGGGGACCTCTGAAGGATCCAAAGGTAAGGTTGGCGATAAAATACGCGATAGCTTACGATGAGTTCGTCGAGGAAGTGAAGAGAGGTTATGCGATGAAGGTTCAAGGTTTCATCATGAAAGGATACACCTGCTTCGTCTCCAAGACCCCTTTCCACAAGGATGTTGAAAAAGCCAAGAAATTGCTCGCGGAGGCTGGATATCCAAATGGATTCGAGGTTGAGCTAATGACCGCACCAATTTGGAAGGACGACGCGGTAAAAGTTCAAGCTGATCTGGCTGAGATAGGTATAAAAGCTAAGCTTGTCATAATGCAGAGATCCCAGATGTATGCAAAGTACAGAAAACAGGGACACCAGCTGGTTGTTGCGAGATGGGGATCCGATTATCCCGACCCGGATGCTCTGGCACAACCGTTCGCAAATTACGAGATGAAATCCCTCGCCTGGAGGAACATGTGGAAGGATGACTATGCGATCATGTTGACCAACAAAGCGGCGTATGAGAGGAATCTCAAGAAGAGGTGTCAAATGTACGAAGATCTGACGGATTACTGGTTCTTGAATGGACCTTTTGCGATACTCTACCAGGTCAAGAATGCCTGGGCGGTCAGAAAGGAAGTTAAGGGATTCGAAGAGGCATCCCAGGGTTACTCCATGAGACTCGAATTCAGCCATATATACAAGGAGTGAGAAATTCGGTGGATTTCCACACCATAGCGATCAAATATGGAACACCGGTCTACATCTACGATGGGAATACCATATTGAAGAACTGTAGAACGGTTCTGGAAACATTCGATGATCTGGATCTCATCCCAACCTTCGCACTCAAGGCGAACAGCAATCCAAACATAGTTCGTCTGATAAATTCCACAGGATTCGGCGCAGATGTCGTATCGAAGGGGGAACTTTTGGCTTCCTTGAAAGCAGGAGTTCCCCCTTTCAAAATCGTGTGGAACGGGACTGGAAAGAAAATTTCTGACATGGAATATTTTCTCAGTGTCGGTGTGGGTTTCATAAATGTTGATTCGTTTGAGGAGATGGACAGATGGTTGGAAATGATGAAATGTGAGAAGAAGAGCACTGTAAAATTCTTAGTTAGGGTCAATCCAAATGTGGACGCGCATACGCACCCGCACATTTCAACCGGGTTGAAGGAAAACAAGTTTGGGATAGACATATCAGAATTCGATCGTTTCATGTCGAAATTCGGGGGCTACATATCCGGCATACATGTTCACATAGGTTCTCAGATAACGGAGGTTGAACCTTTCGTTGAAACTTACGAACAGATCATATCTTTGCTGATGAAATACGATCTCGAATATTTCAACCTCGGTGGTGGATGGGGTATAGATTATGGTGATGGGAAGCATCTGAATTTGGACGAATACAAGGAAAGGGTTATTCCCATCTTGAAGGAATTTTCC
>QNAU01000115.1 GCA_003641545.1 Thermotoga sp. | reverse complement strand
GCAACCTTCGGAAATTCTCTCACACTCGGAAAATCAGTCTGAAAGGTCATCATGAGAACCGCATCCGTTGTGGAACTACCTCCTTGTTGTTTCTCCAAGAAGGAGAACTTGCGAACTCGACCATCTTGCGTTGTGAAGAAGGTGTAGTTCGCCATTCCATAGGATATGCTGAGCCACATCCCATCTTGATTTTCTCCACCGTTCACGATTATCCCTTGATTCGCCAATTCATCCCTCATGGCGAGTGTTTCTCTCATCTGTCTCGGATCAACGTGGAGAAAGAGAACGGTCGGATTGGGAGGAAACACCATGAAATTTGGATATGTGAAGATTGTCACCGTCAAACCATACACGACATTTTTCTCCACGTTGGTCACGATCGACACCATGTATCCCTCACCGTAGGAAGCACTGGTATCACCACCTCCGATGGTTCTCATACCGCCACTCATCTTGTAAACCGCAACCAAACCTGGTTTTATCCATTCAGGAACTGGATATTTTCCCTGAAGCATCTTCGAGAATCTTTCCACCTGGAAGGCTTGACACGTGATCAAAGATGAGAAGAATAAGAAAATCAGAAGAATCATCGTGATTCTCCTCATCTTCCCACCTCCAATTAAAATGATGATTTTCGATCCTTTGATCGATCCCGATCGTTGTGATAAAATATTACCACAAGGCGACGTGGCCGAGTGGTCGAAGGCAGGGGTCTGCAAAATCCCGAATCGTGGGTTCGAATCCCACCGTCGCCTTTTTTTATTGAGAGATTCGTGGGAGGTGCATCGTTGGAAAAAAACGGGACCGATCCAATACTGAAGGTTCAGGATTTACGAACCTATTTCAAGATGGCTGAAGGAACAGTGAAAGCTGTCGATGGCATCAGTTTTGAACTTCATCCCAACGAAGTTCTCGGTATAGTCGGAGAGACAGGTTCAGGAAAGAGTGTGACGGTCAAATCCATAATGAGGTTGATCTACCCCCCAGGCGAGATAGTGGACGGAAAGGTTCTCTTCAAGACGGATGAATTCTCCAAGGGTGATCCTGAATACATCGACATATTGAAACTGAACGAAGAGGAAATGACGAGGATCCGCGGAAGACATATAAGTATGGTCTTCCAAGATCCCATGACCTCCCTGAATCCCATCTTCACCATCCGAGATCAGATGATCGAAACCATAACCTTCCATAGAAATGTCGATGAAGCAGAAGCCGAAAGAATAGCTATCGATATGCTCGATAAGGTTGGGATACCGGATCCCAGAAAGAGGTTGAACGATTATCCATTCCAACTTTCCGGTGGGCAGAGACAGAGAGTTGTTATAGCCATAGCTTTATCTTGCAATCCAGAGATACTGATAGCTGATGAACCAACAACAGCCTTGGATGTCACGATACAGGCGCAGATACTGGAGCTCATGAAGGATCTCCAGCGAGAATTCAGAACTTCCATAATCTTCATAACACACGACCTCGCCATAATAGCGGAGATGGCTGATAAGGTGATGGTCATGTATGGAGGAAAAGCGGTGGAATTTGGAAATGTCATCGATATCTTTGAAAACCCAATTCATCCCTACACGAATGCTCTTTTGAAATGTCTTCCGAGGGTCGATGTGAAAATCAGAGATCTCGAACCCATACCTGGACAACCACCCGTTATGCTGAACGCTCCACCACTTTGTCCCTTCCTTCCAAGGTGTCCGATCAGAATTGAGAGATGCGAGAAGGAATATCCTGAGATGGTGGAAATGGAGGAAAAACATTATGTCAGATGTTTCAAGGAGGCTCTGAGCGATGGAGGCGAATGAAAGTTGGAGAGTCTACCCGATGTGAAGGAAAGAAAAGTTGAAGGAAAACACGATGAGCCTCTTTTAAGGGTTGAGAACCTGAAGAAGTATTTTCCCGTGAAATCGGGGTTCATATTCGAAAGAACTGTTGGGTACGTAAAGGCGGTGGACGGTGTTTCATTCGAGATTAGAAGGGGAGAAACCTACGGTTTGGTCGGGGAATCCGGATGCGGAAAAACAACCGTTGGGAAGACGATCTTGAGACTTTACGATCCGACCGAGGGAGATATAATTCTGGATGGTGTTAACATAGCAAAGTTATCTGAAAAAGAACTACTGCCGTATAGAACCAAGATGCAGATAGTATTTCAAGACCCGGTGTCCTCCCTGAATCCGAGAATGACCATCGGCAACATGCTGTCCGAACCCTTACTCTTCCACGGTATAGCCAAGAATAAGAGTGAAGCACGCAAGATCATAGCGAAGCTTCTGGAAGAGGTGGGGTTGAAAGCTTACCACGTGGATAGGTATCCTCACCAGTTCAGTGGGGGACAGAGACAGAGGATAGCCATAGCGAGGGCGATAAGTGTCAACCCTTCGTTGATAATCCTGGATGAGCCAACTTCTGCCCTTGATGTTTCCGTTCAAGCACAGATAATAAAATTGCTCAGAAAGATCCAGGATGAAATCAACGCAGCCTACATATTCATCTCCCACAATCTCGCACTCGTTAGGTTCATAAGTGACAGAGTTGGTATAATGTATCTCGGCAGGATAATAGAAGAGGGGAACGCGGATGAAATATTCGAGAATCCACTCCATCCCTATTCAAAGCTGCTTTTGGAATCGGTGCCGATACCGGATCCAAAGAGGAAAAGAAAGAGAAAGATGGACGATACCGGTGTTCCAAGTCCTATGAGCAGACCGAATGGTTGCTTTTTCCATACGAGATGTAAATACAGGATGAGAATATGTGAAATCGAGTATCCAGAAATGGTGGATTTTGGGAATGGTCATAAAGTCGCATGTCATTTGTTTGGAAGATGAATCTTCAGGGGAGGTGAGTGCTTTGAAAAAGTTATTTCTGATTCTTCTCATTTCGCTCATTTCGATCGCTTTGATCGCCGAAGAACCTGAATACAAGGTCGAGGAATACTCCGGAGGGAAGTATGGAGGAATGCTCTATGTTGGTACGATATCAGGACCAAAGACGTTGAATCCAAGCACCGCATACGAGACGAGCTCAACGGACATAATTGGATGGTTTCTCGATGGATTGGTGGATTTCGACAAGAACGGAAAGATAGTTGGCGGAGCTCTTGCGAAGGAATGGGAGATATCACCGGATGGAAAATCCTACATATTCAAGATCAGGAAGGGATTGAAGTGGTCGGATGGTCATCCATTCACCGCGGAAGATGTCTACTTCACCTTCAAGGAAATATGGACGAACAAAGAACTCGCTGGAAACCATTACGATGGATTGCTTGGACCGGATGGGAATCCTCCATCCGTCGAATTGATAGACGAATACACGGTGAAGATAAGTTACAACGAACCGTTCGCTCCTGGATTGAGATACGTTGGTTCCGAACCGATACTTCCCAAACACGTTGTTGAGCCACTCGTCAAGGAGGGCAAATGGTTGGAGAGCTGGACAGTCGCGGATGTTGACAAAATAGTTGGCATGGGTCCATTCATACCGGTTGAATACACACCCGATGTCAGGGTGGTTCTGAAGAGAAATCCGAATTACTACAGGGTCGATAAGGATGGAAACAGACTTCCATACCTCGATGGGATAGTCTACGTCATAATTCCTGATATGAACACGATGAGACTGAAATTCGAAACTGGTGATCTCGATGTTTACGCTCCGAGAGCTCAAGACTATCCGGATTTGAAAGCCATGGCGAGGGAAAAGGGATGGGTCGTCGATGTGGATGGACCAACCTTTGGAACACAGTTCTTCGTCTTCAACTGGAATGCTCTCGATCCGATCAAGAGAAAGTGGTTCAGGAATGTGCACTTCAGAAGAGCAGTCGCTTACGCCCTTGATAAGGATACGATAATAGAGACGATATACAATGGGCTCGGCACACCACAATACGGACCGGTGAGTGCCGCATCACCGTTCTACAATCCGGAGATAGAGGAGAAGTATCCGTATCCATACAGTTTGACATTGGCTAAAATCGAGCTGAAGAGAGGAGGATTCAGCTGGAACGAGGAAGGAAAACTCGTTGACAGTGAAGGAAACCCTGTGAAGTTCACGTTGACGACGAATGCGGGAAACACGGTTAGAGAGGATATGTGCAACATAATAACGGAATCGCTGAAAAAACTCGGAATGGACGTCACGTTCTCACCGATAGATTTCAACACACTCGTTCAGAAACTTTTGAACACCGGTGATTGGGAGATGGTCATGATTGGATTGACGGGTGGTGTCGATCCACACGGTGGAAGCAACGTGTGGAAACTCGATGGTGCCCTGCACTTCTGGAACTACAGTCCCGAGAGGAAGAAATACGTCGATCCGAACGACTACTGGGTGCCGGACTTTGAAAAGAGGATAGACGAAATATTCAGACTCGAAGTCGGAGAAATGGATCCTGAGAAGAGAAGAGCACTGTTCGATGAATTCCAGGAACTCGTCGCGGAAAATCTGCCGTTGATATACACCGCACAGAGATTGTACATGTTCGCTTACAAGAAGATCCTTCACAACCTTGATCCAGCTGCGTGGGGTGGAATGCTCTGGAACGGATACGCCATCTGGAAAGAGCAGTGATAGAATCTCACCCTTTCAAAAATTCAGCGGGGATCAGCTAACTGATCCCCGCTTATGTATTCCACGTGTTCAGAGGGGGAAATGATGGATGCTGAAGTACATTCTCAGAAGACTGATATTAGCGATTCCAGTTTTATTCGGG
>QNAU01000114.1 GCA_003641545.1 Thermotoga sp. | reverse complement strand
TGGGACCCGGAGATGAGGATACCAGCTATAGCTTCGGAATCGTTGGTGTTCATCTGACAGCCGAACGTCCTTATGTAGAATTTCAACCTATCACCTCAGGAAGAAAGGTTTATCCGGGAACAGGGAACCGAAAACGAGCGACACGACGGACATCAACTTTATCAGAATGTCCATCGAAGGTCCAACCGTATCTTTGAGTGGATCTCCGACCGTATCTCCAACGACAGCCGCTGCGTGCGTTTGGGTTCCCTTACCACCGAGATGTCCAGCCTCTATGTATTTTTTCGCGTTGTCCCATGCTCCTCCAGCATTCGCGGAGTAGATCGCTATCATTATCGCGCTCGCCAAACCACCTATCAGAAGACCAGCAACCGCGTATTTTCCGAAGAGAAATCCTATTATAAACGGTGTTACTATGGCTATCAATCCCGGGAGTATCATCCTGACGAGAGCTCCATGAGCCGTTATCGCTATGCATCTTTTGTAATCCGGCTTCTCTTCACCCTTCAATATACCGGGTATTTCTGTGAACTGTCTCCTTATCTCCTGTATCATGAGGAATGCGGAATCAGCGACACCGTTTATCAAAAGTGATGTAAAATAGTGTGGAAGCATCGCACCTATTATTATTCCGACGAGTGTGTATGGATCGACCATGTTTATCACCGGGTTGACCGTTATCTGTTGAACGGTCTGTGCGGATGACCAGATGTAGGATACGATCAGAGACAGAGCTGCGAATGCTGCTGATCCTATCGCAAATCCTTTACCTATCGCTGCGGTCGTGTTTCCAACCGAATCAAGCCTGTCGGTTATTTCCCTGACTTTCGGATCGAGATCAGCCATCTGCGCTATTCCACCCGCATTGTCTGCAACGGGACCGTAGCTGTCAACACTAACTATGTATCCAACGAACGAGAGCATACCGAGAGCGGCTATCGCTATTCCATAGACACCAGCTGCCCAGTAAGCCACAAGGATAGCTAAGGACAGTGTCAGAACGGGCCAGAATGTGCTTCCCATACCCAATGCCAATCCACTCGTTATGTTCACAGCCACCCCAGATTTCGTCTTTTCCGCGAGCGTTTTGACCGGTTTGTAATCGTCGGATGTGTAGTATTCACTCAACTTACTTATTATTATTCCAGCCAACAAACCGCTTACTATAGCCCAGAAGGGTCTCCACCTCGATCCAACTCCTTGGAAGAGGATGAATTTATCCTTGAAAACATAATCCACCTTTATGACGTTGACTATCACGATGGTGAAGAGCATGACCAGTATTCCGGTGAATACATTACCGAAGGACAGTGATTTCCTCGCATCCTTCGTTTTCCTCAACCTCACGGTTATCACACCGATCATCGATGCGACTATTCCACTCGTGGCGAGTGCGATCGGGAGTGTTATCATAGCTGTGTACTGTTCTTTCGTCATCGATGGGTCAGCTATCCTCATGTACATCGCGAGAACAATGGCTGAAACTATCGATGCAACGTAAGATTCGAGTATATCCGCACCGAGTCCAGCCACGTCTCCGACGTTGTCTCCAACGTTGTCGGCTATCGTCGCGGGATTTCTCGGATCATCCTCCGGTATTCCCCATTCCACCTTTCCAACGATATCTGCACTCATGTCCGCTGCTTTCGTGTACATTCCTCCACCGACCCTATCGAACAGAGCTATCAAACTCGCCCCGAGGGAATAGGAACTTATGAGCATGACCCCATCTAAGTAGGATATTCCCTTGACATGTTCCAGCTTCACATTCTCGAAGAAGAAGGAATCCTTGAATATGAGCATGATGATGCTCAAACCGACTATGGAGAATCCAGCGACGGACAATCCCATGACGGAACCACCTGTGAAGGCGACCCTGAATGCTTCGAAGAGTCCCTTCTGTGCGGCGTTGGTGACCCTGGCGTTGGCTCTCGTCGCGGCATACATACCTATGACACCAGCCATCTCGGACACGAAAGCCCCGAACAACAAACTGAAGGCATATCTCGGATAGAAGATTATGCCCAGGATCACCGCTATTATGAAAGCAACCAGAAAGATGTTTCTCCCCTCAGCAATCAGAAAGGTTGAAGCGCCTTCCTGTATCGACTTTGAGATATCCTCAAGTTTTTTTCCACCCACATCCCTCTTGAGCATATCCCTTAACATGACGAATCCAAGAATCGAAGCTATTACGCCGGTTGTCAAGGAATAGTAAAGTATGCCCATGATCTTTCCCTCCTTCCTACTCCATCTTTTGCGCTCCTTCTATCCCCCCCACGAAGAGTTCTTTCACGGTGTCATGTGAACCAAGAGTGCTTTTATGGAATGAAGCCTGTTTTCCGCTTGATCAAAAATAACGCTATTTTTACTTCTTGAAACTTCCTTGGTCACTTCCTCACCATAATGTGCGGGCAGGCAATGCATGAATATTGCATTCTCCTTAGCCAATCCCATCAGCTCCATATCGACCCTGTATTTCTCGAAAGCCCTCCTTCTCTCTTCCGCCTCACTTTCCTGTCCCATGCTCGTCCACACGTCTGTGTAAACAACATCCGCATCCTTCACGACTTCCTTAGGATCATCCGAGAAGAAGATCTCCGCCCCTGTTCTTTTGGCGATCATTTTGGCTTCTTCCACCGATTCTTCATCCAACTCGTATCCTCTCGGAACAGCCATCCTGAAGTTCATTCCAACCATGACACATGCATACATCAACGACCTTGAAACGTTGTTTCCATCACCGACGAAAGCCACCGTCACCTTGTCGAAAGTTCCTCTCTTCTCGTAGATTGTGAGAAGATCCCCGAGAGCCTGCGTGGGATGTTCAAAATCACTCAAACCATTTATTACGGATACGCGGGAATTCTTCGCAAGTATTTCGACCACCTCATGTTCAAAAACCCGTGCCATTATCACATCTGCCATTCTTGAGAGAACCTCCGCTATATCATCGATGTCTTCCCTCTTACCGAGTTTTATGTCATCTGGACCAAGGTAAATTGCATGACCACCGAGTTGTGTCATCGCAGTTTCGAAAGCCATTCTCGTTCTGAGGGATGGTTTTTGAAATATCATCGCGAGTGTCTTACCCTTCAACACATCCATGACCTTTCCCATATAGAGATCTTTCTTCAAATCGAGAGCGGTCTCAATTATCTGCATTATTTCCTCGAAATCCAGGTCCCTGATTCTGAGAAGGTCCTTTCCCTTGATCCTCTTCATCCCTGTACCTCCCGTATCAATTTGTATTTAACTCTTTCAATCCCTTTTCGACGATTTCCTTCGTATCCCTCGCTATCAAAAGTTCCTCGTTGGTTGGTATGACCATCACCTTCACCTTTGAGTCATCCGTGGATATTATCCTCTCCTCACCCTTGAATTCATTCTTCTCGACATCTATTTTCACACCGAGATATCCCAGATAGTTCTCGCAAATCTCCCTTCGGAGAATTGAAGAGTTTTCCCCAACTCCCGCTGTAAAAATTATCACATCGACACCGTTCATGGCTGCAGCGTAGGCACCTATGTATTTGGCTATGCGGTATTCGTAGATGTCCAGAACGAGCCTCAACCTTTCATCACCTTTCATTGCTCCTTCCTCTATGTCTCTCATATCACTGCTGAGTTCACTCAAACCGAGAACACCACTCTTCTTGTTGAGAAGATCGTAAACTTCACCCGCACTCATTCCTTCCTTTTCCTGCAAGAAGGTAACGATGGCTGGATCAATATCACCGGATCTCGTTCCCATGACCAAACCTTCCAGAGGGGTGAAACCCATGGAGGTGTCTATGGATCTTCCGTATTTAACCGCAGCTATGGAAGCTCCATTACCGAGATGACAGGTTATGATCTTCAATTTCTCGTAGGGGATGCCGAGAATCTCCGCTGCTCTCCTCGACACGTATCTATGGGATGTTCCATGGAAACCGTATCTTCTTATTCTGTATTTCTCGTAATAGGAATACGGGATGGCATAAAGGTATGCTTTCTCGGGAATGGTTTGGTGAAATGCGGTATCGAAAACAGCCACCTGTGGAACATTTGGAAGAAGTTTCATCGCAGCCTTTATTCCCATTATGTTCGGTGGATTGTGCAAGGGAGCGAGATCGGAGTTTTCCTCTATCACTCTCAGCACCTCATCATCGATTCTAACTGAATTTGCGAACCTTTCTCCTCCGTGGACGACCCTATGCCCCACCGCACTTATCTGGTCGAGATTCTCTATGACTCCCATTTCCCTATCTTGAAGGGTTTTCAGAACGAGAGATAAACCCTTCTCGTGATTCGGAACATCCTCCTCTATTACATATTTTCTATCCCCTTTCCTGTGGTTCAAACGTGACCCCTTTATACCTATCCTTTCGAGTAACCCCTTAGACAAAACCTTTTCATCCTTCATATCTATGAGTTGATACTTTATCGAAGAACTTCCGGAATTTATCACCAGAATTATCATGGAACCACCCCTCAAGCTTTTCCGGCTGAACCGAGTATTCTCATTCTCTCCTTCACAACCTCTTTGATAGCTTCGATCGATGGTTTCAACAGCTTTCTCGGATCGAATTCCTTCTTCTTCTCACTCAGGGTTTTTCTGAGATGCGACATGAAAGCCATTCTCAGGTCCGTATCGGTGTTCACCTTGTTTATCCCGTATTTCACGGATTCTTTGAGCATATCCGTTGGTATTCCCTTCGCGCCTTCTATTTCCGCACCATACGAGTTGGC
>QNAU01000113.1 GCA_003641545.1 Thermotoga sp. | reverse complement strand
TCTGAGGAATTCCAGGAAGGACTTCACCCTTACCCTCACCTCAGCTGGAATACTACCAGATGTAAATTGACTTTACGGGAAATTTTTAATTGAACTTCTGGAAACTTACCACTTTCGTGATGGAGAATGATATCAACAATGAATATTCATGGGGATTCTGACGAGTTTATGAATCAAGATACACCCTCTCTATGTAATCACCGGAGCACATCAATCTGAGGAGAGCCTTGTATTTCAACCTGAATCTCAGGATATCCCCAACCTTGTATTCTCTTTCAGCTTCTGTGATATCCACAACGGTATGGTCACTCGTTGCATTCACGATCTCTACACCATTTTCCAGTGGTATCAACCCTTTTATATCGACATCCTGCACCCCAAGGGCGAGAATCGCTCTTTTTCGCATTCTTCCATTTTCAAATTTGGGAACCTCACCGAAAACATTTCTACCGATCTTTCCGGAAGGTTTGGGCGGTTTTTCCTTAACTTCGATTATCTCTGCCTCGAGTGTGAACGTATCTTGATTTAGGTAATCCATCTCGCGGGAGTTGGTGGCATCCGTTCCGAGCATTATAGCCTCACCTATCCTGTATTGGTTCACACCGTTCGGAACCCTTCCATTCTCGAGGAGAGGAATAGCGGATGTCATTCCACCTGACACAACCTTCAAATTCAAACCTGATCTTCTCAACCTTTCAGCCAATTTGACCAGATTTCCAAGATTTTCCTCATCTGGCACGACGCCCCCGAAACAACCCAAATTTGTTCCGACACCGATTATATCCACCTTTTTCAACTTGGACACTGAGAGTATCTCTTCGTATGCCCTTTCGAAGAGGACGCCCTCTCTTCTGTCCCCCATATCCACCATGTATATCAACCTTTGAACCTTGCCCGTTTCCGAACAGACTTTCGATATCTCCTCAACCACCTTCGGTTCCGAAACGAGGATATAATCACACAGAAGACATGCCTTCTCGATCTCACTCAACATCGGGATTCTTATGAGCATGTATTCCACATTTATACCTGCAGACTTGAATTTTTCTACATTCTTCACCCTGGAATCCCCGATGATTTTCAACCCACTTTTCACGAGCTCCGAAACGATCCTGACATCACCGCACAGAACTTTGGTCACTCCCACCATTTCTATGTTGTATCTCGATGTCATGGAAATCAGCTTGTTCAAATTTTCAACGATGGATTTCACCTTTATCAAAAGGCGTGGAAACACATTCATCATTCCTTTCCTTCCAGAATGACCAATGCGATGGAATACTTTCTCTCATGGGACATGGAAAGATGGATAGCCCATATTTTCCTATCTTCAAGGAATTCTCTCATCCTCTCCGAAAATGAAAAAAAAGGTTTCCCATGTGAATCGTTCAACACCTGAACTTCCTTGAATGAAAAGCCATTTAGTCCCGTTCCAAGAGCCTTGAAAAGAGCTTCCTTAGCTGCGAATCTGCTCGCCAGATATTCAATCTTCCTACCGGGATGAAGCCTGCGAAACATTCCCAGTTCTTCCTCGCCGAGTATCCTTTCCGCCAGCTTTTCATCCATTCTTTCGTTTTCAACTATGTCTACTCCAATTCCGAGTATCAATCACATCAACTCCAACGTGATTTCATCCCCATCTTTCAGGATATCGGTGAAAGATGCCCTTTTTCCGTTCACCTTTATTTCGTAATCCTTGAATTCACCCAGATCGAGATCGAGGTAGTTGAATATCTCGAGGAGTTTCGGATTTCTCCTTCTCTCCTTCACTTCGATGAAAGCCCCATCGTGTATGGGTGAATCGAGGGAAGCGGTCTCACCGTTCATGAAAACCTCATATTCGATCACCGGCATCCTCACGTTCTTTCCATTTATCACCAATTCAATGTATTCCTGCTTGGGTTTCACAATGTCTCTGATCCTCTTGGTTCTCAGCGCGACCTTCAAATTTTCCCCCGGTTCGACTATCGCATCAGGATCGAGAGGTTCGCCATCTCTGAGTATCTCCACCTCTCCCGGAACATCGAGAGTTTTTCCGTCCACAACAACCCTTACCTTGGAGCTCCCGAATCTTTCCACGATTCTTTCGACTTTGACTCTGTTCTCCACGACCACCGAATCGTTGTCCTTTATCTCGTAATCCTCATCCACCTCGATCCCGTTGACTTTCACGATCGGCATGAAATACTCCATCTTTCCGTTTATATTCAATCCAACTGGTTCAACAACATCTGAAATTCTCACACGGGCTGGTTCACCGATCTCCGGTTTCCCAACCTCAATCACATCACCGTTTTTCACGGTGCTCCTCAGGGTGGCAGGTTCACCGTTTATTCTAACGGGAGCTTCCCTACCGAAATTTCCCTTCAGAACTTTCAGTTCCCCGTTGAGTTCGAAGGTTATTCCGGGACCGGGTTTACCTATCAGTTCATCCATCTTGTATCCCATCTGCAGCAATGCCTGAAGGACAGTCGGGTTGGGTTCGAATCCGACGAGATGGACAGGTCTTCCATTCACCGTTATCCTCGTGAATATACCCACGGTGTTCCTGCCACCGCTGTAAGCTATTCCAACTGGTGTCACGAACTCACTTCCCATCATTTTTCCCGTCTCATCCACCACCGTTTGGACCGATCTGACGTCCTTCAACGTTATCCTGTTCGCTGGAAGGTCGAGCTTCTCCGCCAGCTTCTCTATGAATCCCGGAACTTTCGCTCCTCCACCGACAACTATTACAGCGACGGGTGGTTTGCCGTTCAACTCGAGGATTTGGTTGGCTATGTCGGATGTTATATCCTCCACAACTTCATCGACGATCTTCATCAACTCCGCTCTCTTTATCTCCACCTCGAAATCCAGGATATTCTTGACCTTGAAGTCATCCTCCGTTACCAAAGCTCTCTTTATATGTTCCGCCGTGTTGAAATCGAGAAGATACTCCGAACTTATTCTATCGCTTATCTCATCCCCAGCCTTAGGCACCATACCATACGCTATTATCGTTCCATCTCGTGCTATCGCTATATCACTCGTTCCAGCTCCAACATCGACGAGAGCGATGTTGAGTCTTCTGAGATCCGGGGGAACGACGAATTCCATGACAGCCATCGGTTCGAGTGTCATGTGGTTGACTTCCATCGAGTTCTTCTCCAGGACGGTCAACATGGCATCCACAACACTGGACGGAAGAAATGCAGCTATAACTTTTACCTCCGCATTTGAACCTCTGTGATCGAGAAGGTTCTTCATCCATTCACCGTCGAGATAGTAATACAAGACCGAGTATCCAACACAGTACATCTCACGTTCCGTTGTTTCCCTGAGCTTCTCGAGGGCATTTCTCACCGCTTCGAGTTCGAGATTTTTCAGAAGATTCTCGTCTATCCTTCTGTAGTGCGACACGTCCATCTCCGCGTGACCCACGACGGTCTTCAAGTACCTACCCGCCAGGGCTATCGCTGCAGATCTTATCTGTTCACCCGATCTCTCCTCGAGCTCATCCTTTATTTCCCCAACGATCCTACTCACCTTGGATACATCGTGTATCTGACCATCGAGCATCGCTCTTTCCTCGTGTTCCTTCATGACAAAATCCTTTATCCTGAGCCTCGAATCTTCCTTCTCATACAGGACACCGACCACCGTTCTCGTTCCAACGTCGAGGGCAAAATTCACATTATCACCTCACTTTATCTCAACGACGGTGACGCCACTACCTCCAACCTCCGGACCACCCAATTTGAAACTCTTCACCTTTGGTTCATTTCTCAGGATCTCGTGTATTCCACGTGCCAACTTTCCACTTCCAACACCATGTATTATATAACCTCTGTTGAACCCCCCAACGATCAGGTCATCTATGAATTTTCTTATCTTCCATTCAACTTCCGATACCCTCAAACCTCGCACATCTATCGTAGGAACACGTTTTTCAACATTCACGGAAATTTCAGGTTTCTCCGTTCCCGCATTCTCCCTTCCTTTTTCCAGTTTTTCAACGTTGGATATCGGGACACTCATCCTCAATCCATTCACATCGATCAGCAGTTTTCCCTCATTTATATTCAAAATCTCACCGACGGTCGTCGTTCCCTTTATCCTGACGACATCTCCCAGCTTTAAATCACTCTCCCTGCGAAGAATCGAGTCTATCCTCTCACCGATGGATCTCAGCGTTTCCTTTTCCATTCTGTCCAGTTTTCTTCTCATTTTCCTGAGCCTTTCGAGATCTTTTGTGTTTCTGATTTCGTGAATGCTCGAATCTATCAACTTTTTCAGTTTTTTCATTTCACTCTCTATGTGGTGAAATTCCTTCACGAACTTTTCAAGCTTTCCCTTCTTCAATTCCTCGATCTTGTCGAACAGTTCCTTCCTCTCCCTCTTCAGTCTTTCCTGATTTTCCCTGACCTTGTCCAGTTCTTCATCCAGTATGACCTTCTTTCTGTAAATCTCCTCCATGGCTTTTTCAACCTTCATGTATTCTTCATCCAAGTTTTTACGAGCCATTTCCACGACCTCCGAGGGGATACCACATCTTCTTGCTATCTCCAAAGCCTGGGAAGAACCGGCGAATCCCATGATGATCCTGTAAGTTGGCAAGAGTGTCTTTGAATCAAACTCGACAGCAGCGTTTCGAAGTCTGGGATCCCTGAAGGCGAGTAATTTCAACGGGGTGAGATGGGTCGTCACAACGAGTTTGGCACCTTTGTTGAGGAAATATTCGACCATGGAGATAGCGAGAGCCGATCC
>QNAU01000112.1 GCA_003641545.1 Thermotoga sp. | reverse complement strand
TATGATGATCCTTTCCTTAGACACGATTTTTATTTTACTCCCTCAAAATACATTCAGATATCTATCGATCTCCCAGTTCGTGACCCTCGTGGAGTAATCCTTCCATTCTTTATACTTCATCTCCAAGAACTTGTTGTATATGTGATCTCCAAGGACTTCCCTCACAAGTGGATCTTTCTCCATGAGTTGGAGTGCCTCTTTCAGATCACTTGGAAGTGTCTCAATTTCAAGTTCCATCTTCTTGGTTTCATCCATGGCGAATATGTTCTCCTCGACCGGTTTCGGTGGCTTTATATCCTTCTCTATTCCATCAAGACCAGCTCCCAGCATGACTGCGAAGGCGAGATATGCGTTACACGATGGATCCGGAGATCTGTATTCTATTCTCGTAGCCTTGCCTCTATCTGCGGGGACCCTTATGAGCGCGGATCTGTTCCCAACTGACCATGCAACGTTGACCGGCGCCTCGTATCCTGGAACGAGTCTCTTGTAACTGTTCACGGTTGGATTCGTCACCGCCGTTATGGTTCTTGCGTGCTTCAATATTCCTCCTATAAAATTCATCGCTGTATCACTCAATCCGTAGGGTTTATCTGGATCGACAAACGCATTTTCATCATTTCTGAAAAGACTCATATGAGTGTGCATTCCGGAACCGTTCACTCCGAAGAACGGTTTGGGCATGAAGGTTGCATGCAATTTATGAAAGAGTGCGATCGTCTTCACGACGAATTTGAAGGTCTGGACGTTATCCGCTGTTGTCAATATATCGGTGTATCTAAAGTCTATCTCATGCTGAGATGGTGCAACCTCATGGTGAGATGCCTCAACTTCTATTCCCATCTTTTCGAGGGCGAGAACCATATCCTTTCTCGCAGCTTCACCGAAATCCAACGGCATCATATCAAAGTATCCACCGCTGTCCATGAAGTCGAGGATGGGTTTCCCGAACTCATCTCTTTTCAACAGAAAGAACTCTGGTTCAGGTCCAGCGTAAGCTGTGAATCCCATTTCTTTGGCTTTCTCAACAACCTTTTTCAACCTGTATCTCGGATCACCTTGGAATGGTTCACCGTTTGGAAGATACACATCACATATCATTCTGGCACTCTTGCTGTCCTCCCTCGACCAAGGGAGTATGGCAAATGTTTTTGGATCGGGTCTGAGATACATGTCAGATTCATCTATCCTGACGAACCCATCGATGGATGAACCGTCGAACATTATTCCCTTTTCGAAAGCTTCCTCGAGCTGATCACTGGGTATCTCCACGTTCTTCAAAACCCCGTTGATGTCCGTCAACTGGAGCCTTATGAACTTTATATTCTCATCTCTCACAATCTTCAGGATCCTTTCCTCATCCATTCTCGCCCCTCCTCAATCGAGAACCCTTATGGTTTCAATTATGAGTTTCTTCAGCTCCGGCAATCTGCGGTTCATGACATCCATAACCTCTTCGTGGGTGAGTTTCTCCTTCGATATACCCGCAGCGTAGTTTGTGATTATGGCGATGCTCGCATAACACAAACCTATCTCATTCGCCAAAACCACTTCAGGAACCTGTGTCATACCGACGACATCTGCTCCCAACATTTTGAAAGCTCTTATTTCAGCAGGTGTTTCGTATCTTGGACCTTCCGTGCATACATACGTTCCCTCTGGATGGATCTTCAGGTTCAGGTTTTCTCCTGCCTTCAGTATGGTGGCTCTCAACTTTGGACAGTATGGTTCCGTGACGTCGGTATGCCTGACCTCATCTTCAAAGAACGTGTAGATTCTGTTCTTCGTGAAATCAATGAATTGATCGAGTAGCACGAAATCACCAGGTTTCATCTTCTCATTCAAGGATCCAACCGCGGATGTCGCAATGACATACCTCGCTCCCAATCCTTCCACAGCCTTTATGTTCGCTCTGTAGTTGACCATACTTGGTGGAACGGAATGTTTCTTCCCATGTCTCGCTATGAATCCAACTTCCTTGTTATCGATCTTACCTATGACCACATGAACCGTTCCATATTCGTTTTCAACCGTTATTTCCTGTTTCTCCATCAGCTCCTCCATGTCATACAAACCGGATCCACCTATGACTATAATGTCCATATTCCAACCCCCTTAATTTGATATTTATCGAAAAAATTAAAGAACCTGATCCTCCTTCTTCCGGATTTTCCCGTATCTTCTGAGAAATCTGAAGATGGGAGGCATTTCACCGAAAGCTATGTTGAACCTTCTTCTCATGTGGATCAGTGTGTTCACAAGGTAGACACGCATGGGGATGTATGTTCTAACCTGTATTCTATCGAGCATTCTCAGACTCAGAAATCTCAGAACCCCTTCAACCATGAACAGAAATTGCAGTCCGAAGAACTCGAATCCGAAGATTTCGAAATGAACACCGGCGAGAAATTTGGAGACTATTCCTCCAACTATGGAACCGAGGAATCCGGATATACCATTCAGGGATGAGTAAACTGCTATGTAAGTGCTCACATTTTCACCGGCGACTTCAAGCGGTATCGTGATCAAACTCAAATTTATGGCGGTCCATCCTATCGCAACCAATACGGCATCCATCCACAGGAATGGAATGTAATTTCTCGAATTCATGAAACCCCACAACAATGCAAGAAATGCAACGATCCTTATTCCGACCTTTGCAACTTCCTTGTGTCCAACCGTATCGGATATCCTTCCCCAGTATCTGTAGAACAGGATGCTTAAAAGTCCGGAAACTATGGAGAAGAAAGCAATCGTGGTGTACGGAACTTTGAGGTTTTTCAAAAGATGAACGGAGAAAAAATTCGCGGTCAACATTATGATGAAGTTCCAGAACAAGCCAAAGATCATCAATTTCCTGAAATTGGTATCTTTGAACACCATTATGAACTCTCTCAACGCGTAACTTTCCTTCACGGGAGGTTCATACTGCTTCAGAGTGAATACCACCGCGAAACTGACACCGATCATCGATATAGCGATCATGAGCTGATAAGACAGAGGTGGATCGACATGATCCAGTATCCATGAAAATATAAATGTCGCGATCAACCACGTGAGAGAAACGAACAAGTTTCTCATTCCGAAGAACTTCCCTCTAACTTCATTTGGGACGAGATCCCTCATCCAGGAGAGCCATATGTTGCCCCAAATATTTCCAAATACATGACTCATGGTGAATATGAACATGAAGAGCTCCAGATTTTTTCTTTCGGATAAGAGTATGAATATGACAGCCAGCCAGATGAATCTTGAAATTGCCATCACGATGACTCCCACAATCTTCCTCGATTTCAACCTTCCCGTGAGGATTGGATGAAGGAGTTGGGCTGTTTGGGCGAGAAGAGGAATGGAACCTATTATTCCTATCTTCAACTCATCCGCGCCGAGATATAAGGCGAGACCAGTGAGAAAGACACCCTGAATCATAACAAAGAAAAATGCGGAGCTTACTCCCGCATATATCGAATACCTCATACCATTTTTGATCTTTTCATCCACATCCGTTAGATCTTTCATCATTTATTCCTCCATCTTCCCCCCTACGTTTTTGAAACGTGTCAGAAACACGAATCCAAGTATCAATCCCAGGTAGTAGCTCAGGAACCTCCATATTATCATTCCAAGTGCTATTCTTTCAAGTCCAAAGATTGGTTTGAAGAATAGGTAAAATCCACCCTCGGCTGCACCAGTTGTTCCGGGTGTTGGTATGAAAGCCAATGTTAGAAACAGAACACTTTGAAATGCTATGACCTTGGAATAACTGATGTTCTTCACGCCGAGGGACAAACCGACGAAATAAGGAATAGAGAAATTCAACAAAAGCTGGAGGAAAGTCAGAGAGAAAACTGAGATGAGAAGAAATGGTCTGGAAATGTAATCTTTCATTATTTCGTGAAACATGCTCAACTTATCGAAAACTGCTTCTTCGAAAACTTTCAATTTTAACTTCTTCAGAATTTTCAAGATGAATCCAACGAGTTTGCGCGTAATGGCTGGTTTATATGAAAAAAGGACCAGAAGGAATATGATCGACGTGTTCAACAAGAAACCCGCGAACGAGAGAAAAGGTAGAGTGGGAACTTCCCTTGCAACTTCCTTGAACTTGAATATGAGAATGCCAAGACTGTAGAAAGTTAGGACGAGTTGGTAGATTATGAATTTTCCAGTCAACAGAGCCACACCATCCGAAACATCCAATCCAAGTTTACTCATGTAATACACCTGGGCTGGTTGTCCACCAGTTGCGAACGGTGTGATGGAATTGAAAAACTGCCCTATCATGATTGTGGAAAAGGCTCTTCCCAAGGTTAAAACCTTCCCATCTCCAAGAATTACAAGAATGATACTTTCGACCATCCATCTCAGGAAGATGACGAAAATACCAAGGATGAGAAATGTGAGATCAATTTTTTTCAAAGATTTAACAAGATTTTCAAAATCATTCAATCCAGCTATAAGTAGAAAAGCAACTATACCCACTATGATTGTTATCAGCGCAAGTTTGAGATATTTTCCCATTCTTTCTTCTCCCTCATCGTGCAGTTGATAATTCAAGATTTTATGTTATCATACCTTCTCGCGTTAAAATCAATATGGAGGTGGAAGGAATCATGGCAGTTTTGAATGATAAGGTTGTATCTGACCTGAAGAGGATATTTTCAAAAGAGCTGGGAACAAAAAAGGTGAAACTTCTGGCTTTTACGAGTGACTCTCCCGAATGTCAGTATTGTGATGTAACTACGAAACTCGTGGAAGAAATAGGGAAAGTGGACGAGAGAATAGATGTCGAAATCTTTGAGTTCGACGATGATGAAAAGGTAGTTGAGAAATACGAAATTGAGATGACTCCAGCCATAATTGTGTTGGGAGAGGATGGTAAGG
>QNAU01000111.1 GCA_003641545.1 Thermotoga sp. | reverse complement strand
GGTATGTGGGTTATTCTGACCGCGGAATCCGTTCTGTTGACATGCTGTCCTCCGTGTCCCGACGCCCTGAACGTTTCTATCTTCAGATCCTCAGGTTTTATCTCTATCTCTATATCCTCATCGAATTCGGGAAGCACGTTGACTGAAGCGAAGGAAGTGTGCCTTCTGTGTGAAGCATCGAAGGGAGATATCCTCACGAGTCTGTGTATTCCTCTTTCATATTTGAGATAACCGTAAGCATATTCTCCCACTATTCTCACAGTTGCGCTCTTTATACCTGCTTCTTCGCCTGCAAGCAGATCAACCAGTTCAACTTCAAAGCCCTTCCTCTCAGCCCATCTCATGTACATCCTCAACAACATCTGTGCCCAATCTTGAGATTCCGTTCCACCAGCGCCAGGATGTATCGATAGGTAGGCGTTGTTCTGGTCGTATTTTCCATTCAAAAATGTCAATATTTCGAGTTCCTTTATCTTTGCTTCAAGCTCTGGAAGATTCTCCTCAACGTGCTTCAACATGTCTTGATCCTCCTCAGCCAACTCGAGCGCAACTTCCAAATCCTCCATCTTCCTCTTCAGATCCTCGAATTCCTCGATCTTCTTTCTCATCCTGCTCGCCTTTTTGGTCAATTCTCCCGCAACTTTCGGATCATTCCATATATTTGGATCGCCGAGTTTTCCCTCGATCTCATCCAACTCCTCTTTCAATTTATCCGGTTTCAGCAGATCACCCAACCTGCTGAACCTCTTAGCGATCTCCTCAAATCTCGTTCTCAGCTCGTAACTTATCACAATTTTCACCCCTCATCTTCTTACGACCTTCATCCTCTTCTTGGATTTTCTCTTCTCGACGATCCTTCTCATCCTTCTCGACATACTCCCAAAATCTTCGTGAATCGTGTTGAGAGAATTCAACTCTTCCTTGACCTCGGATTGCGCCTTTTCACTGTCTATTTTAACAATCCTCAGCAGTAGCATGGCTATATCATCGTATATGTTGTCAACCATCTCCTCGAAGAGAATATAACTCTCCTTCTTGAACTCTATCACAGGGTCTCTGTTACCGTAGGCTCTCAACCCGACCGATTCCTTCAGATGCTCTATCTGCTCCAGATGTTTCCTCCATCTTTCATCTATCACCCTCAGCATGAGGAATCTGGCTATCTTCACGAATTCTTCTTCACCTATCTCTTCTTTCTTCCTCTCGTAAGCACTCCAGAGTGAATCCAATATGCGCTTTTTAAGCTCGTCCGGCTTCCCGTGAGGTGCACCATCCAAGGAAATGATCCCAGGCGGGAACATGGAGAAGGATTTTTTCAAACCTTCAACATCCCATTCTTTTCCATTCGGACAGAACTCCGAAATTCTCCTTTCCACGACATCCTCGTATATCTCTCTGAGGTGATCCTCTATGTTGTCCTCACTGAGGATCCAGTTTCTATGCTCGTATATTGCGTTCCTCTGTTTGTCCAAAACTGTGTCTAACTCGAGCAATCTCTTCCTTATCGCGAAATGAATCCCCTCCACTTTCTTCTGAGCACTCTCTATAAGTTTGGTCAGTATCGGATGGTGAAGCGGTTCACCTTTCTCCACCTTGAAGGTATCCATCAGTTTTTTTATTCTGTCTCCACCGAACAATCTGAGAAGATCATCTTCCAAAGAGAGGTAGAATCTGGATTCCCCCGGATCACCTTGCCTTCCAGATCTTCCACGAAGTTGGTTATCTATCCTTCTGCTCTCATGTCTCTCGGTGCCTATGACGTAGAGACCACCGAGTTCCTTCACCCCTTCACCGAGCTTTATATCCGTACCTCTACCAGCCATGTTCGTCGCTATCGTCACCGCATATTTTTCTCCCGCCTTCGCTATTATCATCGCTTCCTTCTCGTGATACTTCGCATTCAAAACTTGGTGGGGTATTCCCCTCCTTTTGAGCATGCCACTGAGTTTTTCGCTCTTCTCTATCGATGTTGTCCCGACGAGAACGGGTTGACCTTTTTTGTACCTTTCCTCTATATCCCTTATTATCGCCTCGTATTTCTCCTCCTGCGTTCTATAAATCAGATCGTCGTGATCCTTCCTGATCACGGGTTTGTGAGTCGGTATGACAACCACGTCCATCCCGTATATCTGCTGGAACTCTTCTTCCTCCGTCTTCGCGGTTCCAGTCATACCCGCGAGCTTTTCGTACATCCTGAAATAGTTCTGAAATGTTATAGTAGCATAGGTTATCGATTCTTCCCGTATCTTCACCCCCTCTTTTGCCTCTATAGCTTGGTGAAGTCCTTCACTGTATCTTCTTCCCGGAAGCAATCTTCCCGTGAACTCATCTACTATGACGACCTCACCCGCTGGGGTGACTATGTAATCCACATCTTTCTTGTACAGATGAAGAGCTCTCAAAGCATTCAACATATGATACAGATACTCTATGTTGGATGGATCGTAAAGGTTATCAACATTCAAGAGTCTTTCAACCTTGGCTATGCCCTTCTCGGTGAGGGAAACTGTTCTGTGTTTCTCATCTATGGTGAAATCCTCATCTTTCTTCATCCTCTTCGCGTAAGCTGCGAACTGTCTGTAGAGTTTCGATGCATTCTTCGAGGGCCCGGATATTATGAGAGGTGTTCTGGCTTCATCTATCAATATGCTGTCCACCTCATCCACGATGGCGTAATAATGTCCTCTTTGGACCCTGTCTTCCAGATCATAGACCAAATTGTCCCTGAGGTAATCGAAACCGAACTCGTTGTTCGTTCCGTAAGTTATATCTGCAAGATACGTTTCTCTTCTCGTGGATTCGACCAACTTGACGGAAAAGGCTTTCAGTGCATTTTCATCGATCTCACTCTCTTCCACGACCTCATCTGTTTTCCCCCTTGGCCATGCCCTCCAATCCTCCTTCATCGCCCTTTCAAAAAGACCCTCATTTTCCCACTCGACGAGATAGGACCTGTTCTGAGGATTTATCACCCCAACCTTCAACCCGAGGAACTTGTATATCGGTCCCATCCAGACTGCATCCCTTCGTGCCAGATAATCGTTCACCGTGACAAGGTGAACACCCTTTCCGAGCAATGCATTCAAATATATGGCGAGCGTTGCAACCAGGGTTTTTCCTTCACCGGTTTTCATTTCCGCAACCTTTCCCTCATGCAGTGCTATACCACCCATGATTTGAACATCGAAATGTCTCATACCTATGGTTCTCTTCGCAACTTCTCTCACCACCGCGAAAGCTTCCACGAGGATGTCATCCAGATTTTCACCCTTTTTCAATCTCTCCTTGAATTCTTCCGTTTTCCGAGCGAGTTCCAAGTTGCTTCTGGATACCATCTCATCTTCGAGTGCGTTGATCTTTTCGACCATCTTCCTGTATCTTCTCAGATATCTTTCATTTCTGTCGAACAGTTTTGAGAACATCTTCATCACCCCTCGTTCATTTCAGGTATAGCAAGTATTCTCCGCTGTTCACTTTTCTCACGAGAATGAGGTTCCGTTTCTCATTCCCGATTCCGAGAATCTTGTTGAGATCGATCAGGATCTCAAATTCTTGGATTTCATCATCTTCGGGTTTCCCAAGTATTCCAAGCCTTTCCGATCTTTCAGAATCCTCGATCTCCATGATCCTCTCCACTATCTCTTCCTCATCCATTCGTTTGAGAACCACCGCGTAATCCTCGCCGAACACGAGGATATATTCCTTTCCAACGAGAAAATATCTCAGAGCTTCTCCAACCTTGGTCAGCTTCTCCTCGTATTTTTCCAAATCCAACTTTCCATTTTTAACTCCCTCAAAGTAAAGACAGATCGGTTTGAATTCAGTATCCAAGACGATCTGAAGGCTACGAAAATCATCCTCAAGTTTTTTCAAAATATCCATTTCATCCTTTCCAAATCCGGCGTTAAGAAGCTTCCCAAGAAACGGATCCACAGTTTTGAAAATCCCATACATGAAGAAATCCATATCCATCAAAGGGAACCTTTTCACTTCCAATTTGGTTTGACCCGAACAGAGATCCTTTTGTTCTCTCAAAGTGATCCTGAGCTTTACGAATCCTTCATCCATCACAGCCGATATCGCACCGTTTCTGGATAGGATCTTGAACAATTCATTCTCCCTAATTCTCGGTGGAGTCGTGATCCTCAGATTCCTAAGCTCCCCCACGAGGACATCTTTCCCAACCCTCACCGTTGGTATGTTCAAGTGATCGTTCAAAACCTCGGAAATCCGATCCGCTTTCTTTCCATCTTCCATCTCGAAGATGAAATGATCACCAGATTCGACTCGTTTTCTCAGCCAATCCAGCGGATCCAAAATTTCGTCGAAATTCCCTGTATCATCAAGAAAAACTATCGTCGCATCCTTCAAAGGTAGAAGATCATCCATTCTCAATCCGTATCTGTAGAGATCATCTCTCAAATTCGTCAGGACCAGATCCTTGACCAATTCTACAGTCTCGATCGCCACCTTTTCGTTCATCAAGATCTGTTCCACCTTGGAGAGTGGTTTCAATATGGCGATGGAAACACCGAGAACATGTATGAACAGAAGATGAACGATGAAAATCACTTTGATTTTATCCATACTTGGTTTTCCCCTCGAAGAAAGAATGTGCTTCATCCACAACCTTCGTTATTCCGAACCTTGGAATGCTTTCTCCCTCTTTTCTCAAATGCATGAAAAATTCGATGTTTCCTTTCGGTCCCCTCAGTTTTGAGAAGGTCAATCCCACGATCTTCAACCCGGAATCTTCCGTGAAGTCCCAGATTTTTTCCAGCACATAGATATGTATTTCTCTATCTCTCACAACACCTTTTCTCACCTTTTTCTTTTCCGCCTCGAACTGGGGTTTGATCAAGGTGATTATCCTACCGTCATCCTT
>QNAU01000110.1 GCA_003641545.1 Thermotoga sp. | reverse complement strand
TATGGATCTTCCCTTGTTCCTCAAGGAAATGACCAAAGCTGAAAAATCGTGAACTGCCCCAGCGAATATTGTTCCTAATGTAACCCACAGGACTGCCGGAACCCATCCCCATATTATCGCTATTGCGGGACCAACTATTGGACCCAAACCTGCTATGGTTGTGAAATGGTGTCCCCATATGACCCATTTGTTCGTTGGGACGTAATCCACGTCGTCCCTCAGTTCATGTGCGGGGGTTTTGGCGTTCGGGTCGAGCTTGAAGACCTTCTTGGCTATGTAGCCTCCGTAGAGCCTGTACATGACGAAAAACCACACCAAGGAGATCAAAAACACGAGGAAAGCCATGAAGAATTCCCTCCCCTTCTTTTAAAAGTATCAATGCAATTTATCATTTCACGCGAAGAGTTCAAATTCCGAACTCGTATTTTTAGGGTAGAAGGTTAATAACTCATAGTATTTTGAAATGTTGAATTTTTAAACTTAAAGATTGCATATTCTTTGAAATTATAGTATT
The DNA here is from genome assembly GCA_003641545.1 of Thermotoga sp. Lineage (GTDB taxonomy): Bacteria > Thermotogota > Thermotogae > B21-G9 > B21-G9 > B21-G9. Next base: position 4,379 of record QNAU01000110.1, on the reverse strand, counting down.
ATTATGATTGGAGGTGAAGTGTATTATGAGTGAACCGTTCATAAAGGCAAATATACCTTTGAGGATCGACCAGCACGAGAAGTTGACGAGAATAAGCATGATGATAACCGCCAAGAGAAAGGGTGGAAGGGGTGTTGAAAGGATAACGAAGGGAAGCATAATAAGGGCTCTTTTGGATTCGTTCGATTTCTCCAAGGTTGATCTGGACGAGATCAAAAGTGAAGATGAGCTCAGGGAGAGAATAAAGCAAGCGATGGGAAAACTGAACTGTAGGATATCGAACGAGGATCTCGAGAAACTCAAGGGGATGCTTCCAGACAGGGGAAAAAAGAGGATCTTCAACACGGTGGTTGAATGGTTAAAAATGTGCGGTTATTTAGAGTTAGAGCGGGATTCGGAAACAAATTCAACAAAATGATTCTTTTGTTGAATTACTGAGAGGGGGAAATCATGTCCTTCCAGAAATTGAAGAGGGGTTTCAAAGATTATCTTTTCATAACACTTGGATCGTTGATAACAGCCTTGGGTCTGGATTTTTTTCTCATACCGAACAAGATAGTGGCTGGAGGTGTCAGTGGTTTAGCCACGATACTTTTCTACCTATTTCACCTTCCGGTTGGTCTCCAGATGCTGGCTTACAACGTGATACTTTTCACACTGGCTTTCAAACTTCTCGGGGTGCACTTTGGATTAAAGAGCATCTACACATCCGTGATTCTGTCCATCTTCGTCGACATGGTGATGGCTTTGAATCCCCCGATTCCAGATCTCTCCAAGGATCCACTACTTGCTCCCATATATGGAGGAATAATAACTGGAATTGGTATGGGGGTGGTATTCTGGAGGGGTGCATCCACCGGAGGAACGGACATAATAGCGATGATAATGAACAAATACCTCGGGATAACGAGTGGTTCAGGACTTCTCATATCCGATTCTTTGATAACTCTCTTCGCCGTCTTCGCCTTCGGCCCAATAAAGGCGATGTATGGAATCCTCGCGATAATAACCACGAGCAAGACCATAGACACAATTCTTGAGGGAATTGAGAGTACAAGAAGTGTCTTGATAATAACGGAAAAACTCGATGAGATGAAGAACATGATCCTGAAGGAACTCGGTCGTGGTGCAACGATAATATCCGCAATGGGAGCATATTCGGGGATTGAAAGACCGATTCTGATGTCCGTTGTCAGAAGAAGAGAATTAGCTATTTTAAGAAGAAGAATTTACGATATTGATCCAAAAGCTTTTATAATTATTCACTCAAATTCTGAAGTTATTGGAGAGGGATTCAAGAAATTAGATATAAAGTGAAAAACTTATAAAGTTAGAAAATCGTATGGTAGAATTTGGATGCATGAAAATTTTTCCGAGGGGGGATGAGGATGAAGAAGGTAGTATTCTTGTTTCTGATTCTTCTTATTACATCCTGCATCTTCGCGAAAACACCCTTTGTTGTCATGGTCACGGATACAGCTGGTTTGGGAGACAAATCCTTCAACGATTCGGTGTGGGCTGGGATTCAGAAGGCTGTGAAAGATTTTGGAATAACCGCGAAGGTCATACAATCCATGGAGATGGCTGATTACATACCGAACCTCGAGGAAGCGGTGAAGAGTGGGGCGGATCTCATAGTCGCGGTTGGATTTTTGATAAGAGACTCGGTCGAGGAGATAGCTAAGAAATACCCGAATGCAAAGTTCGTCATGATCGATGCGGTTGTTCCAACCGATAACGTCGCGAGCATGGTGTTCAGGGAGCAGGAGATAGGATTCATAACCGGTGCACTCGTTGCCCTCGTCACGAAAACGGGAAAGGTAGGCTGGGTCGGTGGAATGTTCATACCACCGGTCGAAAGATTCGAAGTTGGATACAGAGCGGGAATAAAATTCGTGAACGAGAATTTCAACAAGAACGTGGAAGTCCTGATAGCCTACGTTGGAAGTTTCGAGAATGTTCCGAAAGCCAAATCTCTCGCATTCCAACAGTTCGCACAGGGTGCGGATATAGTTTTCGCCGGTGGTGGTAAGAACACGCTCGGAATATTCGAAGCGGCGAAAGAATACTCCCAGAAATACGAACCCAAGGATGGAATAAGAAGATTCGCCATAGGTGTTGATCAGGATCAGGACTGGATCCAGCCCGGATACATTCTCACCTCCGCTATGAAGAGAGTCGATGTCGCTGTTTACTCAGCCATAAAGGATCTCGTCGAAGGAAAGTTCAAGGGAGGAATATACAGTTTGGGATTGAAGGGAAATTATCTGTCTCTATCCCCCATGAAATACACCAAGCAGTTCGTTCCCGAGGAGACCCTGAAGATAATAAGAAAGCTCAGAGAAATGGTCGAGAATGGAGTCATAAAGGATATACCGAAGACGAGGGATGAACTGAAGAAATTCAAACCACCGAAGGTGGAGTTCTGATCGATCCATGGATAAAAGCAGGCTACGATCCTTCCTCGCTCCCATCGCGAGCATATTCTTCGGACTCGCGGTGGGAGCAGTTTTTCTACTCATAACCGGCAAAAACCCGATTGATACTTACTTTTGGATGTTCTACGGTGCATGGGGATCCCCAAAATTCGTGGCGGAGATGCTCACACGTTCAACTCCCCTCATCTTGACTGGTCTCGCACTCGCTGTTGGATTCAAAGCTGGTGTGTTCAACATAGGCGCGGAAGGTCAACTGTTGTTCGGGGGCATAGTATCCGCATACATTGGGGCGTATTGGCATCTTCCCGTTTTTCTCCATCCGGTGATCGCAATCATAGCTGGTTCACTGGCTGGTGCATCACTTGGCTTCATTCCCGGATGGCTCAAGGTGAAGAAAGGATTGAACGAGGTCGTTATAACCATACTCATGAATTATTTGGCGATCTACTTCACGAACTATCTCGTTCGAGGTCCATTGAAATATGGATACCTTCCGAGAACGAAACCCATCCTTGATACCGCTAAACTTCCGATCATCGTGAATGGAACCAGATTGCATCTCGGTTTCATCTTAGCTCTGATCATCGCCTTTGTTCTGTATTTCATCTTCGAAAGGACCGTCTGGGGATACAGTATAAAGGCAGTTGGGTTCAACCCACATGCATCAAGATACGGTGGAATAGATGTCAACAAGGTGATTGTGTTCTCGATGCTGCTTTCGGGTGGTCTCGCGGGAATGGCTGGATCGATCGAGATACTCGGACTCCATCATAGATTCTACGGACAATTCTCGCCGGGATATGGATTCGATGGGATAATGGTCGCACTGATAGGAAGGAACAACCCAATTGGAGTAGTGTTCGCTGCGATTCTCCTCGCAACGATAAGAACGGGATCCGGATTGGTTCAGCTCAGAGCCGGTGTTTCGAAGGAGATAGTCTGGGTGATCCAAGCTTTGATAATCCTCTTCGTTGCGGTTAGCTACATATACGAGAGATTCTTCAGATTCGGGAAAATCAACCTGCAGAAGGGGGAGGGATGAAAGATCCTACCTGGTCTGAACATTTGGACCCTTCGTTTGACTCTCATAAAAACCACTCCGATACTTCTCGCATCCCTCGGAGGCTTACATTCCGAGAGATCCGGAGTCGCGAACATAGCTCTGGAAGGTATCATGCTCATATCCTCATTCTTTGCGGTGGTGGGGTCATACTTTACGGGTAATCCATGGATGGGACTTCTGATCGGTGTTGGAAGTGGTGCTTTGACGGGATTGTTTCTTGGTTTCATGGCGGAAAAGCTGAAGGGGGATCAGATAGTCATAGGAGTCGCGATAAACATCCTCGCCCTTGGTGTGACGGGTTATCTTCTGGAAACCATCTTCGGTCATCCTGGAAACACACCACCCGTTCCAAAACTTCCAGAGATAGATATCCCCTTCTTCGATAGATTGCCTTTCGGATACGTGTTCTCCGGTCACCATCCCTTGGTGTATCTCTCCTACGCTCTCGTTCCAGTGGTTTACATAGAGATATTCAAAACACCGTGGGGATTGAGACTCAGATCGATCGGTGAGAAACCCGTCGTTGCGGATACTCTGGGAATAAATGTTGAAAGGGTGAGGCTCATATCCACGACACTGAGTGGTGTATTTGCGGGGCTCGGTGGTGTTGCACTTTCTCTCGGAGAACTGTCCCTGTTCGCAGAGAGGATGACAGCCGGTAGAGGCTATTTGGCACTCGCGGCGCTGATATTCGGAAAGTGGACACCCACGGGAGTCCTTCTGACCACCCTCTTCTTCGGTTTCGTCGATGCTTGGCAGGAGGGATTACAGGGAATATTCATAGACATACCATCCGAATTCTTCACCATGTTTCCCTACCTCTTCTCGTTGATCGTTTTAGCGGTCTTCGTTGGAAAGATAAGACCACCCGCTGCGAT
>QNAU01000109.1 GCA_003641545.1 Thermotoga sp. | reverse complement strand
GCGAACCGATCAAGGATGAGATAAAATATCACAATAAATCATGAAAATATCTCAATGGGAGGATGAAAAATTGAGGAAGAGAGTATCACTCAAAAGATTGTCCATTACAAGTTCTCCAACAACTTCCTTAAAGCTATTCATCTCATCCTTTGTAGCCATCTTTTCCATCAAGTTGAACCTTTTTCAAACTCTTCCATGAGCATTATAAAAGCCTTTCTTGTCTCTTCAGGCAGTTTTTCGAGTACTTCCATCATTTGCGCAAAACCCGTAAAAAATCACTTCTAAGAGTTTTTTCCTTCCGACGAAAAGATTGACATGGGGATATTCACCACCTGAGAATAAAACGTGATCTGACATCATGGATGGTTTCCAAACGAGTCTCTCATGGTAAGTGAATGGGGAGTCATGGAAAGAGACTAATATTGATCCATCGTTCCACATTTTTCATAGATTATTTGTAAAATATGTGGGTGGCGAATCTGCGAAATTGGAAGCAACGATAGGGGGTGGGATGATGTTCAGAAAAACACTATATATATTTCTGTTAATAATGTTATCTTATACAAGTTTGATCTCCATGACTATCGTCGTCACGATAAATCCGTATTATTTGATCTTGAAGGATATGGTGAAAGATAGAGCTCGAATTTTACTTCTGATCGAACCGGGTAAGAATCCACATCTGTATTCCCCAACGATAGAGGATGTGAAGAATCTGATGAAGGGAGATTTGATCGTTGCGAATGGATTGAATCTTGAAACTTTCATATCACCGGAACTGTCAAAATTGAAGAAGAAGGGGTTGAATGTTCTGTATCTTTCGGATTTCATTCCACGTGGGGAGTTGATGGGTGAAAAGGATAGACCCAATCCCCATATCTGGATGGATCCTGTTTTCCTTTACCGATACATAGTGCCAGCGATATTGAAAGAGTTGAAGAGGATAGATCCAAAGAATTCCGATTTTTATGAGAGGAACGCGATCGATTTGATCGAAAGGTTGAAGAAATTCGATCGATTCTGCAGGGAAAAGATGGAGAAAATGAAATGCAAGAGCATATTGACAGCCCATCCGAGCTTGGTTTATTTCGCTCGAAGATACGGTATAAAGGTCACCTCTCTGTTCAGTGGTCATGGGAAACAGGTGACGGTGAAGGAAACGATGAACGTAATAAGGTCGATAAGAAAGGGGGAAATCTGTGCGATCTTTTCGGAGAAAGGTATAAATTCAAAGGCGATGGAGGTAATCGCATCCGAAACGGGATTGGAAATCGGAACACTTGATCCACTCGGATGTGAAGCAAATGGAATTCTCGAACTCTTCGAAAAGAATTTGAAGGAGTTGATCAGATTTGGTGGATGAGGAAAACGAGAGAAAGGAGATAGCGATAAGGGTTGAGGATCTGTCCTATGAGGTGAACGGTTTGACGATATTGAAGGGGGTATCCTTTACACTCCACAGGGGTGAATTCATAGGTATAATCGGTCCAAACGGTGCGGGGAAATCGACCCTTGTGAAGATAATAGTTGGTGAGCTGAGGGGATGGGAAGGTAAGGTTGAGATTTTCGGAAAGATAGGTTATGTTCCACAGATCTCAGATCTCGATAGATCCTTTCCCATAACTGTCGAAGAGGTTGTCATGATGGGGTTGTATCCCGAACGTGGTGTTTTCAGAAGATACAGAAAGGAAGATGTTGAGAAGGTGAGAAGGATCATGGATGAGATAGGGATTTACGATGCGAAGAACAGGTTGATAGGGGAGATCTCAGGGGGAGAGTATCAAAGGGCGATGTTGGCGAGGGCGCTCGTCTCCAATCCGGATATACTGATTCTGGATGAACCGGAAGCCGGGGTGGATGAGATGGGGAAGGCGACATTCTACAGACTTCTGGACAGACTCAGGGAGAGGAGGAACATGGCGGTGATGATGGTGAGTCACGATATAGGAATGGTGTTCAACAAGTGTGATTCCGTGATGTGTCTCAACAAAACGATGCACTGTCATAAGGATACCCGATCGATCGTTCCAGAAGACCTTTCCACGATTTTCCCACAGGATTTTGATATATTCATAAAGAGCATGAAGCATTTTGAGAGGGAGCACAAAAGATGATGGAGATGCTCAGTTTTGAATTTGTCAGGTATTCGTTGATCTGTGGAATACTTTCCGGGGTGATCACGGGAATACTATCGACGGTGGTTGTGTTGAGGAAGATGGAGTTCATAGGGAACGGTGTCGCCCATGCAGCTTTCGGTGGTTTGGCACTGGGACTTCTGTTGAACCTGAATCTGAACCTCATGGCGATGATCACCGCTCTGGCTTTCGCCTTGGGGGTGGGTTATTTCAGCGAGCGTGGAAAGGTGACGGAAAATACGGCGATCGGTTTGATGATGCCTTTCTCGATGGCGTTGGGAGTTGTTTTCCTATCCCTCATAAAAGGTTATACACCTGATTTGATGAGTTATTTCTTCGGAAATATGCTCCTTGTGAAGAAAGAGGATGCTATCCTACTCTCGCTCATGACCCTTTGTGTTTCAATATTCTTCATCGTTTTCAACAGAGAAATACTTTATTACACCTTCGATGAAACGATGTCGAAACACTACGGTGTGCCCGTCAACTTTGTGAAGTATTCGATGTTGATTCTGATTTCGCTGGTTATAGTGGCTTCCGTGAAGATAATAGGTATAATACTCGTCACATCCATGCTGGTAGCACCTGCAGCCATCTCGAGATTATTCTCGAGAAGATTCAAAACGATGGTGTTGAACTCAATCCTGATGAACGTCTTGAGCGTTCTCATCGGTATAACTTGGGCTTACTATCTGAACGTTCCGCCAGGTCCTGCGATCGTTATAACCTTGTTTTCCATGTTCGTTTTGATCTCGATGTTCAAGAGGATCAGGGCGTGATAGAATAGCTTGAAAATTTTTCTGAATCATGGAGGAGGGATAAGATGAAGTTTAGAATGTTCTTGTTGGCAATCTTCGTGGTATCGTTGAGTTTGAGTTACTTTGCTGAGATTAAACCCATACGAGATTTCACACAGGCTTTTCTTCTTGGCCAGGTCGAGGAAAAGAAGGTCATAATCATGTTCGCGAGCCCATATTGTGGATGGTGCAGAAAATTTGAAAGGGACAATTTCAAAAATGCCGAAGTTGAAAAGCTCGTGAAGAACAACTACATATTCGCGGAGATATACGCGGATCCAAACAAGAAGGTAAAATTAGGAGACAAGGTCCTGAATTACGCGCAATTGTTCTCTTACTTCAGGGTGAGGGGAACTCCAACGATCTGGTTCTTCGAACCTACCGGCAGGGGAATAACTTACATACCAGGTTACGTTCCACCTGCGACCTTCTCAAAGATATTGAGATACATATCCGAGGAAGCATACAAAAAGGTCAAGTGGGATGAATACAAGGAGGATAAGAATTACTTCGGTGAGCCGAAACTGGTGAAACTCGGGGAAAGGGAATACGAATTCATCCTCGACAACGATCCTTACGTGATACTCCTCGAGAACGAGGCATCTTTGACGAGCCTCGACAGGTTCGGTAGATACGTCGTCAGATCTGAAAGCTTAGCCAAGAAGATGATCGAAGATGGTTTCTACAACGTCTTCTTGTTCCCGGAAGAGCAAAGATCTCAGTCGACGGAAACGAAAACGACGACTCCTTCAACCTACATAGAGGGATGGTGATGCACGGGTGAAGATATACATATCGGTTGATATGGAAGGTCTGCCGGGTGTCACGAGCTGGGAGCACGTGGATGAAAGAAACAAGAAATACGCTCACAAGATACTCACAGAGGTTGTTGAGTGGTTGGTGGATGAGATCAAAAGAAGTGAGAAGAATGAAGAGATAACGAACATAACGATAGCTGATTCTCACAATTTCGGTGAGAACATACCGTATGATATAACTTACATCGATGAGAGGATAGAACTGATAAGCGGTTATCCCAGAAGAAACTACATGATGCCCGACATGAAGGGTGACGAGGATGTGGTGTTCTTCATAGGGTATCACGCCGGTGTCGGGGCATTGCACGGCATTCTGGACCACAGCTATTCGAGCACGGTGATTCACTCCGTTTACATAAATGAGAAGAAGATAAACGAGACCTTACTCAACGCGATCTACGCTGGGACCAAGGGAGTTCCCGTTGGATTGATAATGGGAGATGAAGCTCTCAGAAGGGAGATAATCGACTCCGGAGAGATGAGTTGGGTGGAGTTCGTCGTGACGAAACAGGGGCTTGGAAGATTCTCCGCGAGACATCGTTCGAAAAAGAAGGTAGAAGAGGATCTGAGAAGAGCGGTTTCGAACGTCCTGAACAGATTGGGGAAGATTCCTCTGTATCGTATCGATCCACCCTACAAATTGAGAATCGTATTTCAAACCAGTGGTTTCGCGGATCTCGCTCAACTGATTCCACACGTCGACAGGAAGGACGGGAGGACGGTCGAATTCACGAGCGATGATTTTGAAGTCATCCTGAACACATTGCATGCCATAACGGCGATAGCCTACACGGGGGTCAACTCGGGGAGGCGATAGAAATTCCGGTTGATTTTTACTTGGAAGAAAAGAAAAACGTCAGGAAAACATTCTTCCTACTTCTCATATTTTTTTCCCTGATGCTCGCCTTTGGACTCATCGTGGACAGGGTGGTTGGAATATTCCCGACATTCACCCTGATATTCTCCACGATAGCACTGATCCAGATATTCGTCACGATGGTGAATGGGCCATCCATGATATTAAAATCCGTCGAAGCTAGACAAGCCAACCCTGATGATCTGGAGGAGAGGCAGTTGATCAACATTGTCGAGGAGTTGAGCATAGCATCTGGGCTACCAAAACCGCCGAAAGTTTACATCATAGACAACGAACACGTTGCG
>QNAU01000108.1 GCA_003641545.1 Thermotoga sp. | reverse complement strand
GGTGGCACGAAGAACGGTCGATGGTGAAGAGGTGGAAAAACACACGAGGAAATTGCGCGAATTTTACAGAAAATACATCGAGAGATTGAACGATGAGAGGAAGGATTTCTCCGGCTTCTAATTGATCACGTTGAATCCAAGATCCAACGCACTTTCTAAAATATAAGTGTATTCTTTCACACTCAACCTTCTATCTATCTCCGGATACTCAGGTGCTCTGTACATTGGGCGATATTGATTCATGACATTCAGAAGGATGGAATCCTTGAAGGGTTTCAGAAGTTCGAGAACCTTCAACGAAGATTCAACGTTGTTTGGAAGAATGAGATGTCTGACGAGAACACCTTCTACAAGAACCTTTCCCTTGAGGATGGGTTGGGGTTTCTGTTTCACCATCTCCCGAAGTGATTCCAGCGCATATTCTGTGTATCTCTCTACCTTTGAATACCTCAGAGCTATCTCATCGAATCCATACTTGAAATCCGGCATGTATATGTCCACGTAATCTTTCAACAACTTCAGAACTTCTGGATTCTCATATCCTCCACAGTTGTAAACTACTGGGATTTCAGGTCTTCCAGCTTTTTCGAATCCAGCCATTATGAAGGCAATTTGATGTGTCGGTGTCACCAGATTTATGTTCTCCACACCTAAATTTTCCAAAGATTCGATTACTCTCATCAGATCATCGATTTCCATTTCCTCCCCAGCCATGAGATGGCTTATTTCATAGTTCTGGCAGTAAACACACTTCAAGTTGCAACCCGTGAAGAATACCGTTCCGGATCCACCTGAACCGACGAGACATCTTTCCTCACCAAAATGAGGAAATGCGGAGGAGACGACCGGTTTTCCTCCAATTCCACACACACCTTTTTCACCTTCCAGACGGTTCACACCACATTTTCTTGGGCAGAGTTCACAGGATTTCAGGAGATCCATTGGGTTCATTCCTATCACCGCACATGGGTTTGATATAATCAATTGTATCACTGGATTTTAACTTGATCCCTTGAATTGGAAGGGTTGATGAATTTTGAGCGGATTGAGGCTGTTGGAGGCTCTTATTTATCCATTCATCATATTTCTGTTCGATATTTACACGAAAGGTATGGGATTTTTGAACCTTAATCCGAATCCTTATCTTTTGGTGGTGTTGATCGTAGCTCTGAGAATGGGGACTACCTTCGGTGTTATCACCTCCATCGCATCGATGTTTTTCTCGGCACTGTCCATATATTCATCCATGGGATCGATGAGTTTCATACTGCATCCCAAGATATTGATGAATTTCTTCATCCTGATAGCTTCCTCCATCCTTTTTGGACTGATAAAGGATGGATACGATCACAAGGTTGAGAATATCACACGAAGATTGAAAGAGAGGGAAGAAGAAATTCTCATGTTGAAAGAAGAATTGGAAAAGTGCAGGAGGAACATCAAGGCATTGGGAAAGAGGATAACCATGGAAAAAAGAGGCGTATCCATGCTCGTATCTCATCTGAGTTCGATGGATTTAGTATCGAGTGAGGACGTGTTCAACGAGGTTGTGAAATTCGTCAGGGATTTCATCGGATCGGATGGGGTGTCCATATATTCTTTCTCAAAAAATGATTTCTTGAGGTTGAAGATCAGATCCGGTGTCGGTGTGCTTCCAAATTCCTTCAGAATTGATGATTCTGTTGTTGTGAAAAACGCGATGAGAAATGGTGTCGCCAGCATTCTGGATATGCTCAAAAGTGATGAACGAGGCAGAATTGAGGTTGAACCTGCAGTTGCAGCCAGGATAGACGGGAAGGAGGGAACGATGGGATTTCTCGTGATAGAGCTGATGAATCCGGAGGATATAAACAGGTCTGTTCTCGCCTACACGAAGATGGTGGCTGGTGTCATATCGTCGCTCGTCGAAACATCGATGAGGATCGAGGAAAAACTCCTCGAGAGGTTGAAGAATCCGGATGGAACGTACCCCATGGATCTTCTGGAGGACTTCATGAAACGACTTGATGAGAGATACGAAGATTTCAGTTTGCCCTACAGTGTTGTGAAACTCAGAATATCTCCGCAAGATATTGAGAAATTGAAAAAAGTTGTTAGAAGCACTGATCGCATCTTTCACGATCCTTCGGATGACAGTTACGTTGTCGTTCTTCAAGTTTGCAACTCTGCAGGGTTGGATTCCTTCATCAAAAGGGTGAAAAAAGCTATACCGGAGGCTGAGATAATTGAGAAAAGATCGAAAGAGTAACAAACTCCCATCTTCACTGATCTTACCGATATCCTCAATCTCACTCGTTCTTGGTTTTCTCACCACGATCCTACTGCTCTTTAAGAGTTGGGAATCCATCCTATCTGTGGGTGTGTACCTTCTGGCGGTGGCTCTGTGCTCGATCATCCTTGGAAATGGGTTGAAGGATCTTTTCCTCGCATTTCTCTTTCCGATCTACCCCATTTCCATCATGGGAAGAAGAATATACGGTGAGGAAGGGAATTTTGAGGCTGAAGATGTCGAGATTCCCGAAGTTTCCAGGATTTTCTCCATGGACGATGATATGCTCGGAATACCAATAGTAACTCTCAGGGATTTCGGAACCAAGGAAGAAAGGATGAATGTTTCCAAGATAATTCTCTCGCTTTTCAAAGCAGGTGAGATGAGTGCGAGAGAGGCAGTTCAATCCCTCGAAAAGTTGACTCATGATCCACATCTCGATGTTGCAATGTATGCATCCGACGGATTGACGAGCGTGGAAAACACTCTTCTTGAGAAAATAGCCAGAGCGAGGGAGAAGGGAAAGGTTGAGGAACTCGTGGAATCACTGTACGAATACGCAACTTCCGGATTGATAGAAGGGGAAATGGTTGGAATACTCTTAGAGGAGGCTATGGACAAGGCTTCGAAGATACCGGATGTTGAGAAAAGGGATATGTGGGTATTCAAAATAAAGGAATTTCTGAAATACGGTGGGAGATGATATCTTGAGATTCCTCGCTTACACACTTTACACGATCGGTATCCTGCTGTTGATCGTGCTGAATGTGAAAGGATTCCCCGGATTTCCAACGGGAGAAAAACCAGACTGGAAGAGGATGGAAATGGAGATGAAGGCGAGAGAAATTGAAAATAAACTGAGAATCGAACCGGAGAATGTTGATCTTCTCTTTGAATTGGCAAAAATCTATGATGAACTCGGCTATGAAGAAAAGATGGTGATGACCTTGAAAAGAATCGAAGAGTCGATATCGAAAAAGGCGGAGAAACTCATGTTATCGAAAAAGATTGAGAGAACCGATCTTCCGGTGATCAAGTGCATACTGAATGATTCGAAATCACGGAGGTAAAGATGAAGGTTGGAATGATCTTTGAAGGCACCTATCCTTACGTGTCTGGTGGTGTTTCCAGCTGGGGCAATCTTTTGATGAAGAACATGAAGGATGTTAAATTCGTTGTCATACACGTCGGTGCTGTTCCAAAGGAGCAGGAGAAGAAATATGAAATCCCAAGGAACGTGGAGGAATTGTTCGAATTTTACCTGTACTCCACCTACAAGTGGAAGCGCAGAAAGATCAAGGAATCGGAAGCGGAGGAACTCTTCCAAATCATGGAGTATCCATTCGATGAGAGGATCATGGCACGCGGATTTGAAAATGTTTTGAGAAAGATCAAAGAGGTTGATTTCACACATGTAGTCAAAACGAAAGCATTCTGGAATTTCCTTGAAAAGATGTATTCCGATTATCTTCCAAAGGACAACTTCACAGAATTTTTCTGGATGGTGAGGGGAATGGTGATACCAATACTCAACGCTCTATCCGTTGATCTACCGGAGTGCGATATCTATCACAGTGTTTCAACCGGATATGCCGGGTTGGCTGGGGTCTCCGGAAAGCTGAGAAATGGAAAACCTTTGATAATAACCGAACATGGTATATACCACAGGGAAAGACAATTCGAGATACTCCATGCAGGTTGGATAGATGAAAGGTTCAAGACCGCGTGGATAAAACTGTTTACAACGATGAGTGCGGTCGAGTATGCCCTCTGCGATAGACTCACCACACTCTTCAGGAAGAATGCGGAATTTCAGATGGAGTATTGTAGAGATAAAGAAAAAATAAGGGTGATACCGAACGGAATAGATTACGAGAAATTCGCGAATTTGAAAAAGGAGAAAAAATCCAAGGACCCTTACATAGTTGGGTTGGTGGGAAGGGTGGTCGAGATAAAGGATATAAAGACAGCCATAAAATCGGCAAAGCTCGTCAGTGAGAAGGTGAAAAGGTTCGAACTCTGGATAATGGGACCGACGGATGAGGAGCCGGAGTATTACGAAGAATGTATAAAGATGGCGAAGGCTTTGAACATAGAGAATATCGTCAAATTCTTCGGAAGAGTCAACGTTCTCGAGATGTATCCCAAACTGGATGTTCTTCTTTTGTCAAGTGTAAGCGAAGGACAACCTCTCGTCATACTCGAGGCGATGGCAACTGGCATTCCGGTGGTTGCAACGAACGTTGGTGCATGTTCAGAACTTGTATACGGTTCACAGGAGGATGACCTTGGACCAGCTGGAATCGTGGTCAGTCCCAAGGATTACAGAAGGATGGCAAAGGCTCTTTTGAAAATCTATGAAGATGATGAATTCAGAAAGAGAGCAGGTGAAGTTGGTAGAAAGAGAGTTGAAAAGTATTACACGATCGAGAAGATGATCGAGAATTACAGAAGATTGTATGAAGAGGTGCTGTGATGGCTGGAATAGGATTCAAAATATCCAAGATGTTGAGCAGGAAAACTCTCACGATGGATTTCCTCGCGTTCTTTTATTCCGCCCTCATAACCGTTGGTCCATGGATAATATCGTCGACCGCCGTCTGGTTCATGATGAAATACATGTCGAAGGACGCTTATTTTCAAGCGATCATGGTATATTCCTTCAT
>QNAU01000107.1 GCA_003641545.1 Thermotoga sp. | reverse complement strand
TTGATGGATTCATAGGTCGGACCGGAATATCCCGAATATAGTTGATCATCCCCATCCGAATTATTCCACCATTCTGGTTCCTCACCATCCTTGAGTCCATCATTATCGGTATCCGCATCCCTCGGATTCAAGCCATAATAATTCTCGATAGGTGTTACAATCCCATCCCTATCGGGGTCAAGGTCCAAAGCGGGCCTTCCATCGATGGTTTCGGAAAGATTCCTTGCGAAATGAGCGACGGAGTTCACCGAGGTGGAATAGTTTGAACAACTTGGAGGGGACGACCACTTCGTGGTTGCTCTGACACATTCCACGTAGCTTCCCCCTTCTAATTCAATATAGATGGTCTCGGTTACCGAATCATAATAAACAGCATAACCTTCGGGAGTGGATAGATCACGGTATTCTCCTGTCTGTTGCTCGTCATAGTGTATCTTCACTCTCTCAGAACTTCCTCTATTATCAACTGTATTATTGATAATGAATGTCGTATCACTCCAGGAATGGTTCAGATAATATGATGAGGAGATCGATGATCCGGGATTCTGGTTCTTCCAGAGATTCACCTGAATATCAACACTGACCCAGCTGCAGACATTGTTCTCCAGGTCATCATAATCTATCTTCCGATCATTATCGGTGTCGGTGGCATTGGTCCTGAAAACAATGTATGTTTCTTTCCAGTCAGTTCCATTGTTCCACCAATCGGGATTGCAGTGATCATATTCCATGGAATTGTTGGTGGTAGTATTATCATCACAATCGGTGAATATCCCATTTCCCCATCCTTTCGGACCAACACCAGGACCGTTCCCCATGCAATCATTGCTATCCTGGTCCCAGACATTCAGGTATCCGTCACCATCCGTATCAGCGAAAGGTTCCGGTTCTACAGAATCGAGCAATCCGTCATCATCACAATCCGGATCCGTCGGTTTGGATTCGTTGAAATGATATATCAGGTAACCAAGATTGTAATTGTTCGTATCGACCCATTTTCCTCCATATGGAAGGGATTCCGATGTGAAATTTGTTCCTTCTTTTGGTGTGTACTTGGCCCACCACCCGTCAAGGAACATGTCTTTATCTCGATTCTCCTCTCCATCATACAATCCGTCATTATCGGAATCTATCTCGAAAAGGTCACCTTTTCCGTCATTGTCTGAATCCGCGAAAGGATCATGAACAACATTCCACAAATAACAGAACTCGATACCATCCGCGATCCCATCATAATCAGTGTCGCTGATCGTGGGTTCTGATATTTTTACCAGTTCTCCATCGATTACCCTATATTCCCCTATCTCGCACGAAGCAACCGATGTGGCGGTAAGAGACCAGCAGTTGTCCGCATCTGTTTTATTGTAGGACATTTCCCCCGAGGTTATTTTCTCCACCGCATTCGTTTCATTATAGTCCCATCCGTCAGCCCATCCGTCCGGCAGACCATCATTATCCGTGTCCCGATCACACGGGTTTGTCTCACCGAAATCAATGCACTTGAAGTTATGCCAGTTCTCCTGTTTATCGGATAGTCCATCATTATCGGAATCTTTATCAAGCGGATTGGTGAATAGATATTCGTCATTGTCGGATAGGCCATCTCCATCCGAATCGTAATTATTGGGATCGGACGATATTTTGGTTGTATTAAGTCGATTCAATGCATACAACGATTCCGGAACCTTTATCGACCCATTGTATTGATATGCAGGTATGAAATCCTCGATCTTCAGATACCATGGCAGAATCTCCTCGTAATCCGTCAGTCCGTCACCATCGGAATCCCCCTGGTATTGCAATGTCATCTGGATGCCAGTAGTATCATCAGTGATGATCTGGGCCAGTCTGTTATGATCCCCTCCGGAGAACGGCATGCCCTTATCACTCAACGATGTATGATAATCGATAAAATAGAGCTCCCCGAAATGTAACGGAGTATTGCCTTTTCTGTTTGTTCTGCTCGTCCTGTTTTCATCGGAATATACATCGAATCCGTCCCAAAGCGAATCCCCATCAGTATCCACCTTGGTCATATCGGGTTCATACTGATCGTGTGCCTGATTCATGTTCCAGTCTTCTCCTTCCCATGGATCGAAGAAATTGTCAGTTTCATTGGGATATGCATAATCATTACCATAAGTCGACTTGTAAGAATCGTATGTCGTGAAATTGTTTGAATTCCAATCAAAAATATAACCATCAACGAAACCGTCAGCAAGACCGTCACCATCGGAATCGGGATCTATCATATTCTCGTATCCGTCACCATCGGTGTCAAAGTTCCAGCTTGTCTCGTATCCATCCTCCAATCCATCATTGTCCGAGTCAGGATCTATCATATTTTCCAGGTCATCAGTATCCAAAACACTGATAAGATCCTCATTCCATCTGATCTCCTGTCTATCCAGAACCTTATCATTGTCCGAATCCGTATCACGTAGATTCGACATCGTATCACCATCGCTGTCTTCTACATTCCTGATCTCTTCTCCGTCAACGATACCATCCATGTCCGTATCGATCTCAAACGGGTTTGAGAAATAGAATTCCCTGTACCTGTCCAGAGGTTCATATTCCATTGAGCAATTTCCACTTTCCCTTTCGAGGATCACGACTGTTCCGGGACAGTAAGTTGAGCCATCTTCACCCGTTACGGAATCGGGGATGACTTCCGTTTTATTCCAGATATACATCATCAGGAAATCCTTCGATAAGAAAACACCCGAACCATCCTTCAGATTGAACAGATGATAAAGATCTTCCTTTGAACACGCTGCAAGGTCTTTCGGAGGGTCCTCAACAACCCTGGATATTGTGAAATTCATAACACTTGAATTCTTCCCAGCTCCGTCTCCGTCATAATGAACGTAACCCTCCTTATAACTCTCAAAGGAGCTCGATCCATTTTTAAAGCTGGATCTGAATATCACTCCTCCCTTATCATAATCCTTGCTTGAACCATTTACAAAGATTTCCTGGCCATCCGTCATTCCGTCGTTATACACATCATCTCCAATTATCATATAATCCGTGTTGTTCTTCTTGGGATGGGTTCCGATTATGAATTCATGAAGATTCGAAAGACCGTCGCCATACAAGCTCTCATTGAATTTATCGCTGATCACGAAGAATGCAGGACTGAATCCTGTAACATTCTCCCATGAACCCTGATATTCGCAATAGGTGTAACTGATACCCGATAGAGTTTGACTCGTATTGGTGAAATATAATGGTTGATCAGAGCCGGATTCAAACACAAGCCAATAGAATAATTTGTCCGGATCAAGGTATTCCTTATCATGAAGCGAGAAATGCAACCATCCACTGTAATAAGGTCCCAGATTGATAATATCAGGATTGTTTCCATAATCACCGATATACACTTCCGGGGAAATCGGATTTGCTCCCATCATCAAATAAAATTCACCATTGAATCCTTGATCTCCGGTCTGCACATGGAAATAGTAATCCGTAAGATTTATCCGTTCCCGATTAGTGAAGTTCGTAAGTCTAATCGCGATACGATTCTGAGTTCCCGAAAAAGAATAATTGTGGCTGGCCCAATCCTCCGAAAGTCTGGGAATATCAAGGGAAATCGCTTCCTTATCTAGATCAATCACTCTATAGGCAAATGTATAATTATGTATGACAGAATCGAAATCTGTATTCGAACTACCGTAGTTTGTATACCACCAGGATGGCATGAACATCTTGTAGGTGAACCTCTTCGATGGAATCCCATCAACCATTGAATTTTTGAAATCCTGAAATTCCTCCGGGGTCATTGGAACGTCAAAGAACATATCACTATACACTAACTGTCCGTAAGGATCCTTCGACCCTGGTTTCGAATACCATATCAGACCCGGACCCCCCATAAACCCTGTTTGCGAATTTCTAATAACGATGAAATAGGTTGGAGGGGCTGTCTGAGATGAAGCTATTGTGTAATTATAATTGAAGTCACCATCGAGAGGTATCTTTATCCACCCATCGTCGGAATAGGTTGGAGGTAATTTCTTGGAATAGACACACCTCTCCGGGAAAACCATATGTGGGCCGGAAACGGAAGCATTTTCATCTCTTCCCTCCCATATTTCCACTAATACTTCCCTGTAGAACTCGGCTTTTACCTCTATGAAATCAGCGTCCTGAATATCTCCGGCTTTGAGTTCCAGCCTCTGAGCAAAACCCTGAATTGACATGGGTCCCGGAGCATTGATCATCATTGCAAAATCCATATCATTTGTGGCTCTCCTATGATTATCCTGGAATGGCGGATCACCGGCAAGATTCGTGTAATCGGTTGTCGAAATATTCAATTCACCTTCCATGACACCAATATCCCAAAGAATGTCCACACCATCAATATCCTTGTTCGAATCATCCCTGATGGGATCCAACCCTTCAACAGTACCGTTTCTGAAAATAAAGAAAGGCCAAAGGTGAGAATACCAGACCTCATATCCATCTTCCAGTCCATCATTATCCGTATCTCTTTCGGTGGAATTGGTCTCTCCTGATCCACAGATCTCAAAAGTGTAAGGATCGAAGGACCAAATGGTCTTACAATCATCGGTTCTTCCATCCAGGTTCATATCCTCTCCTTCGTAAACCTGTCGTATATTGTCCGGATGCATCTTCCTACCCCAGCTCTTGACATTATACTCCCAGTAATCCAGGTTGTCATATCTGCTCCAATAATCA
The DNA here is from genome assembly GCA_003641545.1 of Thermotoga sp. Classification (GTDB taxonomy): domain Bacteria; phylum Thermotogota; class Thermotogae; order B21-G9; family B21-G9; genus B21-G9. The sequence continues at coordinate 327 of QNAU01000107.1, read as the reverse complement.
TCATTGGAAGTTCTATACAGTCTGGGGAATACTTCCTCACCGTAATACCAACCATCGATCCATCCATCGGGGATTCCGTCATCATCCGTATCCGGATCAAGTGGATCCGTTATGGTAGCTCCGTTATCCGCGTCGAAATTCTTGATCGGGGTGAAGTTGAAGGGAGAATGGTCACCGGAATGGGCAATCCTTTCGAAATATGAGCCGGAACTCTCCACATCTCCGTTGTAGAATTCAATAAATTGTTTGCTGAGACCCAATTCAACCCCATCCCGAATACCATCGCCGTCCGTATCCCTATCCCCAAAATCAGTTCCATACTCCAAT
>QNAU01000106.1 GCA_003641545.1 Thermotoga sp. | reverse complement strand
TTCAGATCCGGTGTCTTCAACATAGGCGTGGAAGGCTCACTCTACCTTGGTGCATTTGCCTCCGCTTGGGTCGGTTTCACGTTTACGAATCTACCTTCTTTCGTGGTTATACCATTCTCACTGATTTTTAGCATGGTGGTTGGCGGAATATGGGGATACATACCGGCTATTTTGAAAGTGAAGCTGAAGGTTGATGAGATAGTCTCAACTATAATGTTGAACTATGTTGCCATCCTATTTACCAGTTATCTGGTTAACTATCCTTTCCAGGTTCCCGGTGTTGCAAATTCGATGTCGGAGAGAATATCCAAAAATGCGGAATTACCCAGATTGATGAGAGGATCTCAGTTGAATCTTTCATTCTTCATAGCACTGGCTCTTATTCTGATATTCTATATTGTGAATTCAAGGACAAAATTTGGTTACGAATCCAAGGTTTGTGGTAAGAATATGTACTTTGCCAAAGCATCCGGTATAGATGTGGATAAAATCATCATAACATCGATGGTGTTGAGTGGAGCTATAGGTGGATTGGTTGGAGCACTTCAAATTCTTGGAGTGTATTACAGATTTTATGATTTCTTCTCTCCTGGTTATGGGTCCGATGGAATACCCATAGCAATCCTTTCGAATAACCATCCTATAGGTTGCCTTTTCGTCGCGATACTTTTCGGGGCTCTGAGAAGTGGTGGAAGTATGATGGAGTTAATGACGGGAATACCAATAGATTTATCGAACGTCTTAGAAGCAGTGATCATCTTCTTCGTGACGGCAAAGATCATTTTAATATTTAGAAAGTCGAAGAAAGGTGAGGTTGTATGAATCTACCACTTTTGATAGCCTCCGGCATAAGGATAACCACTCCCATACTCCTCGCAGCGATGGGAGGAGTGTTCAATCAACAGGTTGGATTGATGAACATAGGATTGGAAGGTCTCATGTTGCTGAGCGCTTTTTCCGCTGCGGTTGTGGGATTCAGAACACAGAATATTATTCTGGGGATCTTCTCTGCAATATTGACGGGAATCATTTTCGCACTTTTGCATGTCTTCTTTGTGATAAAGCTGAAAGCCAATCTGATAATCGTTGGAATAGCCCTCGATCTCTTGGCAGTTGGACTAAGCGGATACTTTCTACAGATCATATTCGGTGTCAAAGGTATATTTTCCTCCCCCCGGATTCCAAGATTATCTCCACTCATAAGGATAGGTATAATGAGTGAATTCGACATCTTAGTTTATATGTCTTGGTTTTTCGTTCTCCTCACGGCGATCATACTGTACAAAACCAGGTACGGTTTGAGAATGAGGGCTTGCGGTGAAAATCTGGAAGCTGCTTTCTCGCTCGGTATAAAAGTAGATTTTTATCGCTACACTTCTTATATAATCTCAGGTATTCTGTGCGGACTGGCAGGTAGTTATCTTGTATTCACCTTACAGATATTCTCGAAGAATATAACTGCAGGTCGTGGGTTCATAGCGTTTGCATCTGTTTTGTTTGGTTCAGCCAATCCACTGTTAACATCAGTTGCATGTTTAATTTTTGGCTTTGCCGAAAGCCTTCAAATACGCTTTCAAAGTTTTGTGGAATTACCTCCCCAGATAATACAGATGTTACCATATCTGGCTGTCGTAATCGCCCTCGCATTGAAAAATTTGAGGAGTGAGGGAGTATGAGGAAAAAGGCTCTATTAGTGATAGATGTGATGAAGGATTTTTTCGAGAAGGGCGGAAAATTTTACTATCCAGAGGCTGAATTTACCATCCCAGTTATCAGAAAGAGTATAGAACTGTTCAGGGAAAGGAAGTATCCCATATTCCACATATTCGACAAACACAGAAGTGGAAAACCAGATTTTGAATTTTCAAAGCTCCCCGAACATTTTGTTTTCGATGATTTACGCGAAGTAGCCGTTCTGAACGATGAAATTAAAGAAAGTGATTACGTAATATTCAAAAGAAGATTCAGCGCATTCTTCAAAACGGATCTTGATCTAATATTGAGGGAAGAAAATGTTCGTGAAGTGTTCATTGTGGGTTGTAAAACCAACGTTTGTATTAGAGCAACAGCTCAAGATGCATTCCAGAATGGGTTCAAGGTTTTCGTGATCAGTGATGGTGTCTCATCAAATTTGAAACATCTTCATGAAGCATCTTTGGAGGATATAGAAAGATACATTGGTGAGATCATAACTTCAAAGGATCTGATGGATTTGCTGGATGTGAAAATATGAAAATTGCTGTGTTGGGTTATCCCAGTTTGGATATTATAATGAGTATAAATAAATTTGAAGGACTTGGCAAAACCACCTTACTTTTTGAACATGAGTTGAATCATTATCCTGGTGGATGCGGTTTGAACATATCAGTTGGTTTGAAATTGCTCTACGACGTTGAGACATTTCCCATAACCACTTTTGGTACCGATCCAGGATACGTGGAATACAGGGATCGCCTGCTGAAGTTAGGGGTCAAACTGGATTACATTGAAATCGTCAACGGTAAAGGAGCATATTCCATGATATTCAATGATCCGACTGGAGAACAATTGATATTTTACTATCCTGGAATATCAGAGAAAATTCACATCCCCAAAGATTACAAAGCTGATGATTTCGATTACCTCATTGTTACCATCTCTCCCTGGGATTCAATCGATGAAATATTGAGAAGATCGAAGAACAGGACAAAAATACTTTGGAGCGCCAAGATCGATCCAGCCTCCGTTTCGGATGAGAAGTTATCATACATATGCAAAAATGTTAACAATATTGTGATGAATGAAAGAGAGGCAAATTATTTGCTGAAAACGCTGGAGATTCCAAAATTTCAGGATCTATTTCGCATCAACGAAGATCTTGAATGGATGATAATAACGCGTGGAAAAAATGGAGCCACTTTGATTGAAAGAAATTCCGGGGAAATTAGCTTCCCCCCTTCAAAGGTTGAGAAACCAGTTGATCCCACCGGTGCCGGGGATGGTTTTGCCGTGGGATTGATGGGTGAGCTTTCTAAATCCAACAATGTTGAAAAAGCTATTAGATCAGCCATGGAAATTGCCTCTCAAGTCATTAAATACAAGGGGGCACAGACCATCTATGAAAAAATGAGGGGAGGATGATATGAACAGAATTTATCTCGATTTTGAGGTGAACGGTGAGATACCAAAACATGCGATACTTGTTGGCGACAGAGCCAGAATCGATCTCTTCAAGGAAGCAGCGGATGATTCGGAGGTATTCTTTGAGAAGAGAGAATTTGTTCTTGCGAAGATGAAGTATCATAACAGGAATATTCTGATAATCTCCACTGGAATGGGGGCTCCTTCTACAGCCATTGTCATCGAAGAATTGGCGAACCTTGGGGTTCAAAAAATCCTCAGAGCGGGAACCATGTTGGTTTTCGATGAGGAAAATCTTGGTAAGATAATAATTCCAATTGGTGCCATGAGGGGAGATGGTCTCACGATCAATTATGTGGAACAATCGTATCCCGCTGTACCGGATACATCATTCTTAAAGGTGATTTTTTCGCTTCAGAATGAGAATATTATATTTGGAATAATAAAATCAAGCGATAGTTTCTATACAGATTTTTCCTCTGGTAACTTGATTGATGTGGATTTCCTAAAATACAAACAAAGTTTTTTGAAAAGGATCGGCATTCTGGGAATGGATATGGAAACATCGACCGTTTTGATCCTATCCAGACTTCTTGGATTGAAAAGCGGTGTTTTGTGTGCTTCCACAATATCGAGCGACAAACGATTGGATCCAAATAACAGATACAAACTTGAAAAGAAGTTGGTTGAACTTTCCTTGAAGGTAGTAAAATTGTGGAGGTGAGAGAAGTGTTCGAAGCTGTGTTCAAGAAGAAATTTGTTGTCATAGGGATGGTGCATTTAAAACCACTGCCAGGTTCTGTGAAATACGATGGAGAAAGTATCGAGGAAATAGAGAAATCCGCAATAGATGATGCGAAAATTCTGATGAACAATGGCGTCGATGGATTGATGATTGAAAACTTCGGTGATAAACCTTTTTTGAATGAACGGATAGACCTTTTCCCTTTATTGATAATGACTAGAATAGTTTCGAAAATAATTTCTTTTTCCAGCGTTCCAGTGGGTGTGAACATAGAGTTCAACTGTTGGAAGGAGGAGATAACCTTAGCCAAGGCTACCGGTGCTTCATTCATAAGGGTTGAGGTTTTCAACGAATTCCGTTACAACAATGCTGGAATCCTATTTCCAAGCTTCTCAAAATTGTTGAGATTAAGAAAGGAATTGAATGCGAATGATGTAATGATATTCGCAGATTTGAATGTTAAACATACATATCCCATCTTTGATCGTGATGTTGAAGACTTGTTGGATGATTTCAACAAATATGTTGATGCCATGATAATAACTGGAACCGCAACTGGCAAACCGGTAGATCTTGAATTTTTGAAGAGAGTAAAATCCATCTCGAAGGTTCCCGTTCTCGTCGGTAGTGGTGTAAAACCCGATAACATTGATGTTATATCAAGAATAGCAGATGGTGCCATAGTTGGTACTTTCTTCAAAAGGGATGGAATCGTTGAGAATCCCGTTGATCCTACAAGGGTTCAAAAATTGATGAAAATTTTGGTAAAATAGGTGAGAAACCTTACCATTCATGGAGGTGAAAGCCGTGAAGAGAAGAAACCTTCATAATTTTTGCTTATTCGCGATTTTGATGTTAATCTTCCTACTTCCAATCACTTCTCTCGCGATTGGTGTGGGAGATATCAACACAGATTTTCAAAGATGTGAAAAACTGCAGAAGCAACTGTCTTCCGTCTTGGAGTTGAAGAAACGCGGTTTGACCGAATCCGATGCAGCTTTTCTGTATCTTTTCATAACCGAGAAGCTCGAAGAGATCGAGGAAATACTGAAGGAGAAGGAAGATCTGTTGAACGAATTGATGGAGATAGCGGTATCGAAGGAAGATCCAGAAAACGATGCTGATTTTCTCAGATTGAAGGATGAAATTGAAGAGCTGGATCTTGAGATAGCCAAACTCGAATTGGGA
>QNAU01000105.1 GCA_003641545.1 Thermotoga sp. | reverse complement strand
GAATACAAACAGGATCCGTTCAACGTGCTTGGATTGGCTGGTTTTATACTGTTTCTCATGGATCCCATTTCCGTTCTTTCTTGGAGTTTCCATCTTTCATTCGTCTCGGCGGGAACGTACACCCTGAGCAGTTCTCTCGTCGGAAGAGGTAAAAATCCAATCCTCAAAATCCTACTTTCCACATCACTCGCGACTTCCATGATCTTACCGTTGACGATACTGTATTTTGGATTACTCCCTCTTTTCTCCATACCACTGAGCTTGCTCCTTTCTCCCGTCGTCTTTCCCTACCTGATATCCCTATCTTCACTTTCATTCATGATGTTCTCCCTCAAATTGCGATTTCTATCCACGATCTTCCTGTATGCCATGAAACCTGCGCTGGATTTTCTCGATCTCGTGTTGAAAGGGATATCCAAAATACCCTTCTACTTTCTGAAGCTGGAAAATCCACACCTCAGAGTGTTATTATTTTTTTCGATATCGTGCGCGATAGTGATCATCATCCTCGTGCTGATCGGAAAGAGGAAGATACCGTGAGGGAGGGAGACTGGTGGATCCAATTGCTCTTCTGGAAAGGTTGGTTCGAACACCGACGGGACCGGATCTTTCAATCTTTGAGAAGCTGAAGAGGACAGAATTCGTGAGGGATCTGCTGAAGGAAATAGGTTTTGAGGTGGAAACGAGGAATGGGTGTCATATCGCAAGGAAAGGGAAGCCTCCATACATAACACTCATTGGACATCTCGACACGGTGTTCCCGGAAGGTGAGGAGAGGAAGAGACCATTCAGAATCGAGAACGGAAAAGCGTATGGTCCAGGCGTCGCTGACATGAAGGGAGGGATCGTTGTCATGATCGAGGCTCTGAAAAGAATCGACATTCATGGAATAGCTGTGATAATGAACGTCGACGAGGAATTGGGATCACATGAGAGTGAAAAGGTGCTCAAAGAATTTGCCAGCATGACCAAGTATTGTCTATCCTTTGAACCTGCTTTCCCCGATGGGAAACTGATATCATCGAGGAAAGGGGTCGGAGCTTTGCGAATCATCGTGCATGGAAGAAAGGGACACTCCGCGAGGTTGAACGAAGGCGCGAACGCGGTCGTGGAACTGGCAGATAAGATCGTGAAATTGTGGAAGTTGAACCCAAAATTCGAATATCTAAGCTTGAATCCGACGATCGTAAGAGGAGGAATCAAGAGCAACGTGACACCAGATGAGGCGGAGGTTTATTTCGATGTGAGATATTACGATGAGAAGGAGATCGAACTACTGGAACGTGAACTGAGCGGGATTCTCAACGTGGAAATCGTGAAAGGAACCGGTATGGAGTACTCACTGGATGTGTTCAGAAAACCGATGAAAAGATGTGATGAAATGGTGAGCTTAGTTGGGGATATGGGCTATTCAACTGGAATGTCGCCGGGTGGTGGAGATTCCGCATTCTTCGAGAAAGCTTTGGATGGACTTGGACTACCGGGTGGTTTCTTCCATTCCGAAAAAGAATACGCTCTTGTGTCCAAGTTGGAGGATAAGATGAAACTTGCGGTCAGCTTGATAGAAAAACTCAGATGAAGTCGGGATACCGAAAGGGGGAAGTAAATTTGGAGAAAAAGTTCACGAAGGATAAACAATTCTACAGATTCGCAATGTATGGTTTCTTGAAAAATCTAAGATTCTTCGAACCTTTCCTCATCCTGTTCTTCAGGGATATGGGTATGTCGTTCTTCCAAATAGGCACACTCTTCTCGATACGGGAGATATCGACCAACATACTCGAGATACCGACCGGGATAATAGCGGATCTTTACGGCAGAAGAAGTTCCATGGTTTTCTCGATGTCATCTTACATAATCGCTTTTTTGATATTCTATTTCTTCAACAACTTTTATCTCTTCATGATCGCGATGATCTTCTTCGCCATGGGTGAAGCTTTCAGAACCGGAACACACAAGGCTCTGATTTTGGAATACCTCAGATTGAAGAACATGGAGGATGTGAAGGTTCACTACTACGGGGCGACGAGATCCTTCTCACAATTAGGTTCAGCTGTGAATTCGCTGATAGCAGCCTGCATAGTGTTCTACACGGGGAATTACAAAGTCGTTTTCTTGGCGGTTCTCATACCATACGTGATGAATCTGATAAACCTTGCAACATATCCAAAAGAACTTGAAGGAAGTGGAAGAAAGAAGAAGAAAGAAACCCTGAAAGATTTTGTATCCATGTTCAAGAGCATCGAAGCTCTGAGAGCCATAATGAATTCTGCGTCATTCGATGCCTTCTTCAAAACTGTGAAGGAGTATCTTCAGCCGATATTGAAATACTTTGCCCTCAGTCTCCCCGTGATGCTCATGTTGAGCGACAAGAAGAGAACTGCGGTTGTGATAGGTATAGTTTATTTCTTCATATACTTGCTCACGAGCTACGCTTCGAGGTATGCCGGGGTTGTGAGTGGAAGGTTCAGAAATCTTGAGAGTGCCATGAATATCAGCTACATTTTCGGTGCACTCGCAATAATCTTTTCCGGGATTTTCGAAATTTGGAAAATACATGTGTTGACGATCATACTTTTCCTATTTTTGTATGTCTTTCAGAATTTCAGGAGACCCATGGCTGTGGCTTTCATAAGCGAGAGGATAAAGCATTCCACGATGGCATCAGGACTCTCCGTGGAATCCCAGTTGAAGACCATCATCTCTGCGATCATGGCTCCCGTGATGGGTTTCATGGTGGATAAAATTGGGATAGGGTATGGAATGGGAATCTTCGGAATGATCATGTTGGGAATCTTCTTTTTCATAAAGTTGTGAATGAACTTCTGCCGGGGATACAGGGCTTTTTTCATCTTTACAGCATTTGTTGGACACTATCGTAATTTTTCTTGAAAAGTTTTCCTTAGAACACCGTCCTCGGAAAGTGTACTCATTAACTTGGGCCACTTTTTCATAAATTGGAAAAAGCGGGGTAACCTTCTTTGAGCATATTCCACAGCTCTATTTACGAAGTTCGGAGATAATCCCTTTTCTTTGAGTATATCTAAGGCATGCTTTTCAACATCATCCCGCAAGAACAACCCCGGATAAGGATCCAGAGATTCAGGGGGACAATCCTTCATACCGTAATTTTTCGCCATTGCAAGTTTATACCTTTCGTATAAGAATCGAACGATGTCTGGAAGAAGTTGAAACGAAGCACGGGGAGGAAGGTGAAGAACAGAGAGTTCTTTATCGAGAAAGAAAGTGTATCCAAGCAATTTGGCATTGATGAGATAATCTATATCTTCCCCACGTGGTATGTATGGATCAAAAGGAACTCTTTGAAACAGATCTCTGTGAATGACCATATTCCCTCCCAATATTAGTGGAGTCTCAACCAATCTACCAGGTTTCATCTTCAACATCTTTATGGCACGATCCATGATTTCCCTTTTCAAACAAAATATATTTTTATTAGCCCTCGCTTGTTCCTCATCTACAAGTACTTCATTATTTTTTGGGTTGAGATAAAAACCTCCGATACCCCCTATGAATTTTCCCCCATGTTTTTGGCCGATATGTTCTAATGCTTTCTTCAAGAAGAACCTATCCGTTACCACTTCATCATCGTCCAATCCAATGACAACGTCCATTCCCAATATCTGCGCCATGATGAGTTGAATATTACGTACATTTCCATAACCTCTTATGCTTATATATTCTACACATTCTAAAATACCCAAAAATTTCAATCTGTTTTTCAATATCTTCAAATCTTCTGTTCCAAACTGCATAATGGGATATCTACTTTTAAATGGTCTAATAATAGCTTCGACCTTCTTTTCCGCTTCTTTTTCCAATGTGGATTCAACAGCTGATGTGATTACAACTACTGCGAAATTACCTTCCAAGTCTTCCAAACTGCTCAGAAGGCGAGCGAGTGTTCCTTCCTGATCAATTGGCGTCGGATGGTCATAAAATACATCTCCTATTTGGTAAGTACGCTGTTTCCCCGAAAACCAATAGGTAGGAACAGTTATGAGTGAGTTTTTCGATGGAATCACGAACATTACCTCCTTGGTTATTAACTTTTCATGCCGGTTGTTGTTATTCCTTCAACAAAATACTTTTGTGCGCATAGGAAAACGACAACAATCGGTAAAATTGATATGGTAGCGGATGCCATCATCAAATTCCATTGTGTCATACCTTCTCTGAAACCTTTAAAACCAGCTATTCCGAGTGACAGGGTTTTCATATCATCTGTGTTTACAACAATCAGAGGGTATGTAAAATCATTCCAGGCGCTACTAAATGTGAATATAATGAGTGAAGCTATAGCGGGTTTTACAAGAGGAAGCATTATATCCCAGAATATTCTAAAAGGACCGGCACCCTCGATAATAGCGGCTTCTTCTAATTCCTTTGGAATAGTCGCGAAAAATTGACGCATCAGGAAAACGTTGAAAGCTCCTCCAAAGGCACCTAAGGCTTGTGGGATAATTAAAGCCCGGTAGGTGTTTATCCAATGGAGTTTCTTAATCAATACGAAGGTTGGGACCATAAGAACCTCAAATGGAATCATGAGAGAGCTTAGGAGTAAAACAAACAGAACTTCTCTACCTGGGAATTCCAATCTTGCAAAGGCATATCCTGCCATCGTGCATACAAAAAACATTCCGATTATTCGACCGGCAGTTACTACTATGGTGTTGAGATAGTAGCGACCAAAATTCAGTAGTTCAAATACTTTTTTGTAGTTTTCCCAATGAGCGGGTCTTGGTATCCACTGTGGAGGTATCATAAAAATCTGATTGTTATCCTTCAGAGAAGTAGAAACCATCCATAGAAACGGTAGAATCATACCGATGGCTATTGATATAGCTATCACATAGGCTATGGTTTTCCAGACAGGATGGACTCTATCCATAGAAAACCCACCTTCTTTGAAATCTCATTTGAACAAGAGTTGCCAAGAGCAATATCATTAGCAAAAAAACAGCCTGTGCGCATGCGTAACCCATGTTAAACCATTCGAAGGCATTTTTGTATATGTAGTAAACGATGGTTGTCGTTGCCTCCCGAGGTCCT
>QNAU01000104.1 GCA_003641545.1 Thermotoga sp. | reverse complement strand
GGAAAGAATCCCGAAGATGAAAGTGAGTAGGATAGGTCAAGCGGTATCAGACTGAGATCGATATGAAGCGAGGACATTGAATATCAAGCGAGGAGCAAAGGGGACAATAATACCGATAAAAAGTGAAATCAGTCCGGAACGATGTATTTTTCAACCGGCACTTTTGTGTAAAATTCGACCGGCATCTACACGATTGGAACCATTCTCACAGTTCAACAATATTATGAGAGATTGGATCTTTTCAATCTATTCAAACAATTCAAAGAGTGAGGAATAGACATCAACTCGCTGATCCAAGCTCTAATATCATACAGGTTAACAGAAAATCTCAGCATCACGAGAGCTGCAGATTGGATCAACAGAAAAGAAGTGCTCGAAACTTTCGACATAGACAGTTTTGAACAAAGAACAATCTACAGAGTCTTTGAGATCACTGGTGAGAACTATGAAGAGATCATGCTTGGTGTTCAAGACAGTATTTTTCGAATCTACGATTTCCCTCACACCAACACCAACTTCGATTGGACCAGCATTGTACTTTTTGGAAATAAATGTCCTATCGGAAAGAGAGGATACAGCAGGGACCACAGACCAGACAAGAAACAGATCACAGTTGGATTGTCCGAATTGGCAACACCGATTGATATGCCAATAGGAATGACCATTCGAGAGGGAAATATCAACGATCAGGTTCATTTCAATGATACCTTTGATCAGGTTGTGAACAGGCTGAAACCTGGCTCTATGGTCGTATTCGACCAGGGAGCGAATAGAAAGACTAATCTGGACAAGGTTGAGGCTCATAAGCTCAAATATGTGACTGCCAGACAGATCAACAAAAGTGATGATAAAACATGGATCAAGAACTTCAGAGAATTGAATCCAGAATTAGTGGATGAAAGATACGGAGTATATGGTCTGAAGAAGAAATTTCCGTCAAGGATCAATTATCTTTTCTTTTCTGAGGATCTTCACAAAAACCAGATGGAGTCAAAGTTCAGGAAAGTTGATAGATTGTTCAGGGAAGCTGAAACTATCCAAAAGAGCCTTGACAACAAGAGAAAACTACCGAGGAAGTACCGTATAAACAATCCCCTTGTTGATTGTGAGTATTCATACCAGACGAAATTGGATTCTATGGATGAAGATACTGCTAAGAAAATATTGAAAAAGGCTTGCATTGCAGGTCGAGAGGGATTTTTCTGCCTTGTATCGAGTGAAGATTTGACACTTTCTGAGCTACTCCAAATATATCGTCAGAAGGACTCCATCGAGAAGATATTCAACTCATTGAAGAATGAGATTGATATCAGGCCTCTGAGGGTATGGTCAAACACATCGATCTATGGAGCTCTGTTGATTGGATTTCTGTCTCAATTGATTATGTCGATGATACGTTATGATCAATCTGAATTGAAGCATACTTCAGTAAAATTCATTCGTCAATCGTTATCGAATTTGACAGTTACGTATGAACGAATAGAGAATGGATCGAAAAGGATGATATTTTCGAATTTCGACCCGATTTCCAATGAGATATTGGGGTTGAAATCAGTGAAAACCTGACTTTTCGGGGTGTTTTCACCCCGATTATCCAAACTGTCAAATGGATTTTTCTGAGATCCTCAGCGAGAGCTAACTGTCAAACTTAGGTTTTATTCGTATTCATCACATCGATTTCCACCTTGCTCCCGAATTCTCCCTAAAGCTCTCTTTGACCTCTCGAAGGTGATATTACCCACTGGGCACCCCAACTTCAACCTGTGATAGGATCGCCATCTTGAACTCACGAGTGTGGTAGCTTCTCGGTTTTGTCATGCTTCACTTCCATAGATCCAATAACTTATCAGAGTGTCCACTATCCGAGCGGGCCTACTAACAATATTCATTATTTTCTGATGGAAATTAGTTGGAATCAAATTTTCAATGTCTTCTTCTCGCCCGAAGTAAATAATTTCTAATTGTTAGTTAGATAAAAGAGCTAGAAGCTGAATTTGATTTTCTGTGTTGACTATCCGGGGTGCAGTCCAACACATGATTGAAAAGTTTAGATAGATGAATGACTATAATGGATCAAGGTGGAATTGTGTATTGGAAATTTCGTCATGTTGGTATCTTCCTTATGTTAATTCTAACAATTATTCCAGTTATCATGTTCGTTTCAGCAGATACTCCAAGCGAAGAGAAGCCCTGGGAGATACTGGATCAATATTCATCTTCCATGTATCTTTCTCCAGGTGAAATAGCATCGTTCCATTTTGATCCCGATCTTGGGGTTATTGTTATGGACCAGCCTGAAAACCTCCTTCCCAATACAGCTCTCCAGGCCATCGACAAGGTCCCCGAATGGACCCGGGTGAATCTGACAAGAACCTTCCTGGAGATCGGCAGTAGCAAGGCTTCGGTATATGGGCAGCTGATACTCGACTGCTCAGATCCAAGGTTCCTTGATGAACTCTCATTCTCCATATCTCATACTCCTCCAGAGGTGCTGAAGAGGTCGACAGTATACCCGCAAGTGTTCATGGACAACGTGGAGATGCTCTATGAGAACGATCTGGTCATAGATTATGCCGACATCGTAGATTTCCCAGATCACTCCACGGTGAGATACTGGGTGAACGAATCCGGTGTCAGAACATCCTTCGATCTTCCGGTCGATATATACTACTGGAATATCGTTCACCCGAAAATAACGGACGAGGACCCGACATATATCAATCCGAGTACCGGAGCTCCTTCATCCGGTGGGGAGTTCTGGAGGGATTATATCTTCAATCATGCGGATTCATCCTATCCATCGGATACATCATCCAGCACGGTCCTATATCCCAAGAACGCAACCCCTCCGCTTTTAAGCGACATACTATCAGGTGTCGGAACCATGTGGGATGGTGATTCTTATAAAGCACCTGGTGGCTATTTGAACAACGGGACCGGGAATCGGCGTCCCTTCGATTACAAGGACCACGCGATCGAGAAGGTCTCTAATTGGGTCGAGAAAACACTACCACTCAATGTAAGAGAAGAAAGCGAGAGAATTGGCAGAAATCCTGCTCGTTCCGTTCAGCCCGTGAGGATCTCACGCAACCACTACGGGAACTGTGGCGAGCTCCAGGACCTTACCATTGCTGCAGCACGAGCCTCCCTTATCCCCGCGAGGGGTATAATGAACACTGGCGAGGACCATGTCTGGTCAGAGTTCTGGGAGAGGGGGTGGCATCATTGGGATAATTACTGGTCGGACGGAGGAACCGGCATAGATGTGTTCGGCAACTACGATGCGGATTTTCCCGGAAGCTGGGGGAGGGAACTATCCACTGTATCCGTCTGGCGGAGTGATGGTTATATGGAAACAGTGACAGATAACTACTCCGACACTGCGTATTTTAAGGCGTTGGTCCTTGATCCATCCGGTAGGCCGGTCGATGGAGCAAGGGTCCTTCTTGCAACAGAGAGCTATTATGACCCGCAATCTCTTACGATATCCACATGGGGGCACACCGATACAAGCGGTGAGGTTGTTTTCGATATAGGGGACAGCAGGAACTACTGGACCCAGGCGTCATGCGAACTTGGGGAGGATCCTCCTGACAGCGGTGGAAATCTTCAGGTTACACAGATCATATCTAGCAGTCAGACAGATACCCTTTACACTCATACATTCAACATGCCGAGCAGGATCAACAGACCATCCGCATCGCAGATGACCGAAGGGATAGAGGACGGGGAATACCTCATCCATGTGGAATTTGATGTCGAGTATGCATTCCTTCACGGAAAGAATTTCTTCACAGAAAACACGTTCTCCAGGATGGCTGATACAGGCAGAAATCTGGACCTATATTTCACTGACAATGAGAACTACCAGAAGTGTGAATCACATTCGGATTTCAGTGCTTATGAAATGAACGAGGAGATATCATCAGGGACGCTGACCTCATACCTGTCAGGAGAAGATCTAGAGCACGTGATACTGTCCAATATGGGGTCCCTGAACACCGAGAAGCTCTTCTCGTTCAACGTGACTATCTATTCCCTCCCTAGTGTGCTTATTACATCCCCAGAGGATGGCAACAGGGTCACGCATACCGATATTGTAGAGTTCACAGGATCGGCCCATTCTACCATGGGATTGAATACCGTGCAGTGGAGCATCGATGACGGAGAGTGGATTGACGCAGTGGACATCTCTGGTGATTGGTCTTCCTTCTCCTTTGAACTCAATACTACTCCTCTTGAAGAAGGAAAACACAGAATTGAAGTGAAAGCGATCACGAAGGAGCAGAAGTATGTGATCAGCGGGATAACGATCGATGTCGAGGATCACATCTCACCGGAAGTAGCGATATTATCTCCATCGGAGGATGAGACAGTGGTCCAGGGGAGACCTATGGAGATCAATGGATCTTGCTGGGATGACTACAAAATCAACAGCCTGACCTTTACCTTGGACGATGGAACAGCCCATGAGATCACCTCTACCATTGTTAACGGAAACTGGAGCTGGACCGTTGATACCCAAGGGCTTGATATCGGGGAGCATGACATTCTCATTGCTGCCATGGACCCTTCCGGTCATAAAGCAGAATGCATCGTAAAGTTCTATCTGACGGAGATCGTATCACCGGACATCTCCATTCTTTCCCCCGAGAACAACACCATTATTTTATCGGGTGATCCACTGATCATAGACGGAGAAGCTTCGGACAATGTCGATCTTCGATTCCTGAGCATATTCGTTGATAGCGTCAAGATCGACCGAATATCCTTGCCCGCAGGAGATCCTTCCTGGAGCTTCGAGGTCGAAACCCTCACCATGTCCGAGGGGCCTCATATCATCGAGGCAAGGGCAGAGGACATGGAAGGAAACATGAACTCATCATGGTTGACTTTCATAATCGATGGAACTCCACCGATGTTGGAGATCCTATCTCCCATGACTGGAACAGTGTTCGCTCCCAAGGGAGTCCTTCTGGTCAAGATCGAGGCTCAAGATAATCAGGAAATTGCAGGGACACAACTGGTCTTCGATAGAACAGAGATAATATCGGGTGATCATGTCTCTGACTCGATCTGGGAGATGAAATTGGATATTTCATCTTTATC
>QNAU01000103.1 GCA_003641545.1 Thermotoga sp. | reverse complement strand
GGAGGTTAAGATGAAAAGCATCATCGAAGTGGTAGCAACATACGGGACACTCTCAAAACCTGCTGTAAATTATGTATTATCCCTCAAAAGAAAAGGACCTCTGAGTCATTATCTGAGATCCATAAAATTAAGATGGGAAAGAAAACATCAAAGAGTACTTGAAGAAATTAAAAAGGGATTGAGAAAATCTCTGGATACTCCGCTCCGATATTTGCTTTTATCACAAATGTTAAAAGTAATTCCCAAAAATTCAATTATTGCAGAGAATCTCAGGAAAAAGCTACTGAAGGAACTTCATAAAATTTCACCTGAGATGAGAATTCATATAATGCCAGCGATTTTTAATGTCTCCGTGCTTAATGAATCTTCCTTACCAAGACGCTGGAGCGATTCATATGAACGGAATCTTCCTGCTCTCATTTTTCTCATAATCGCATCTGCAAGGGAGGAAGCAAAAAAAGGAAATATAGTATCCGCTGTTTCAAGATACAGAGACGCATACAGAAAAGCTCTGTCCATTCCACATCCGAGTGGTATGATTGCTTCTCTGAACGATATAGCATGGTACATAAAAGACCGCCACCCGAAAATGGCTAAAAGACTTGCAGATTATGCCTTGTTCATTGCTGGATTTTACAGAGAAAATGTCCAAATTTATGCACTCGATACGCTTTTTGAAGTGGAAAAGATTGTAAAAAGTGAAGATATTGTGAAAACTGCACGGATAATAGTTATGCATTCCAGTTTGATTGGTGACAAATATTCACAGCTTCTTCTTGAGGCAAAAAAACTTATTGTTAATGAAAAAAGACTATATGAAAATAGCGCGGAACTTTCAAGTTACCTTCAAAAAATTATTAAATCTGTAAATGATGCTTTCAGAAAAACGGGAATAGCAAGAGATAATCTATCAAAGATAATCAACCGGAAAATTAAAAGGATCAAGGGAAATACCCTGGAGAAACTCATAGAAGGACTCTCCATTCCTCTCGACCTCAATGCACCTGAAGGTGTATTGAAGGAGAAAGCAAGAATGATACTCGACAGGATGTTTGAAATATCCATGGAAAAGCTTTCAAAGTTGAGTGTTGAAAGTAGAGAAAAGCTGTTCGTTATAACCAGCGCTGCGCAGATGGAAAGAAAGTATCTTTCAAGAAAGGACAAGTTTAGAGAAGCTTTTGAACTTCTTAAAGATATTTCCACGTTCGGACATTTTATGTCAAGAAAACTTGAAACAGTTTTGTTTGTCATAGACATGACAAATGCTCATCCCTTCGTGGAGGGAAGAAAAACAGCGGTGAAAAAGGTAATTGGGAGAATTCACAGAAACAAGTTTGAAAAGTTTACGAGGGAATATGTGGATCTTTCCGATGAGGATAGAAAGGTTTTCGATAGATTTCTGAGGAACTATGGTAGGTATGAAGGAATAAATCTTGGAATCAATTTGAAGGGAGCGGATGAGGTAAGAAGCTTCGCCGGAACTTTTGATCTTGCTGTTCAACCATCTTTTGCTGCCTACTGGTGTGAAGATGATGGAAGAATTAGAAAAAGACTCGGAAGAATTCTCATAAAATTTGCCTTGTAGGTTTTATGAAGAAAACGAAATGAGATTATCCATATGCTTCCTTTCTCTTGAGTGTTACCACCTGCCCTATTTTTCGAGAGCATCTCAAACCGTGTGTTGTTATCACTTTGATGGTACCCTTCAAAGCTGATCCTCTTCCCTTTCGATTTATGCAATTGTAGTGTTACATTCAAAAAAACGAATCACATGGAATCTGTGAAAAATCAATGGTTCCAGAATATAGGATTAATACTAATTTGAGTAACCAGTAAGTTTGATTTTCAAGTAGAATGAATTATTTTATTTAACAACTCACTATGGGAGGTGAAACTGTGGAATTTTTCAACCTGCCTTCTTCTCAGGAGATGGAACCATATTGTTGTGATGGTAATACAAATTGTAATTCTTGCCAAAATCCTCAAAGTTGTAATCCTGATGGAGATTGTGATTACAATCCATCATGCAACTATGGATGTCCACCTATAAATGTTCCTTGTTGAGGAAGGGAGAATGGTATTACCATGGAATTTTTAAACAGACCTGTGGATGTTTACAAATTGGGTTTTTATGATGGTGATTTTTGTGAGAATCTGTGTGAAGATCATGATAAAAATTGCGCACCATGTTTCAATCCGGAGAGTTGTAATCCAGATGGCAAATGTACCGTGAACAGAGGCTGTGACCGTTTCTGGTGCATAGAAATCAAGAAAGTAGGTGACGGTTGATGGAATATGTCAGTCTCCCTTTCGAAAGGGAAGGAATAGAACCTATGTGTTGTGACGAGAATGTCAATTGCGGCTGTTTTAATGGACAAGAGTGTAATCCTAATGGTAACTGTGGCTCTTGTATATAACTGTTGTAACGTTGAACTGTTAAGCAGGTTTAATAACGAATGGAATCATCCTTGGGGGTGATAAATATGAGTTTTATTTGTATTCCCACTGATGAAGGGGAAATAGAACCGTTTTGTTGTAGTCAAAATATAGATTGTGATTGTATAAATGGCTTATGCAAAAATTGCTATTGTCGGGATACACAATAAGGGGGGATGAACGATATGGAATTCATAAGTCCGCCTTGTAGCAGAAGAACAATAGATTGTTGCGTGAATCAGGAATGCGATTGTATAAACGGAGGGTGCAATGGATGTTTGTCCAGATGTGTTGGAAAATGTGCAGTGATAATTTGTGACGATGTTTGTTCCTAACTTCGTGAAATATTTAGGAGGCGAGGATATGGCTGATTTAAAAATTTCCAAATACAATATTTTCTTTGAAGATTATGAGGGTAATATGATCGCTGTAAATTTGCTCAGCAGGGCTATAGCACGTGTGAACAAAGAGAAGTACGAGAAAATAAAGGAGATTCTAAGGGATCCCAACAGGGAATGGAAAGGTGAGTATGAAAAACTCAAGAGGGATCTTGTATTTGGAAGGTATTTGATAGAAGAACAATTCGACGAACTTCAGCACTTGAAAATGCTTAATTACACAGCGAGGTTCGACAGATCATCCACAACGTTTACAATAATGCCCACATTCGAATGCAATTTTGATTGTGTGTACTGCTATGAAAAGAAAACCGGTCCTTCCATGCGTGAAGAAACAACACAAAGGATTGCTAATTACATTTGCAAGGTATCCGAACGGAAACGCACAATACACATAGGTTGGTTCGGTGGTGAACCATTAATTGAGTTTGATACAATAAGGCTGATAAATGAGCAGGTAAAGAAAGTATGCGAGGAGAATAAAACTAACTTCTCTTCGTCGATCTCCACGAATGGATATTTACTCGATGAGAAAAAAGCCTTACTTTTCGAAGAACTTGGCATAAGAAATGTGCAGATAACACTTGACGGTCCTCCAGAATTCCATGACCGATACAGGCCACTAAAAGGTGGACAGGGGACATTTCACGTCATATTCAAAAATATGAGTATTCTTTTAGAAGAGACAGAATCTGTGATGGTAACCCTGAGGATAAACGTTGGACCGGATAACTATGATTCTATAAGTAACCTCTTGGATATGTTTGAAGATTTTCCAAAATCCCGAATGCGGGTTTACTTCAGATGGATTTTCCAGGGATCGGAAGATAACAAGGAATTTCATACTAAGGTGAGGGAGTTTAGAGGGTATGGCAGGGAAGCCTTTGAAAAACTTGCGATTTTCTATATGGAAGCCTTGAAAAGAAACTTTAACGTTATGCTTCCAATATTGACTCATCATATGTACTGCGAGTATGACAGCATATCATCTATATTGATAGGTCCTCGTGGGGAAATCTACCCATGCACAGTTGCAGTAAATGAGGGGGAGGAAATAGGGAGAATAACTGAGAAAGGACTGGAATACGACAAGGTGAAATACCTGAACTGGCACCGTTTAGATCCTTTTGAAGATGAAAAATGTCGTGAATGTATCTTACTTCCACTGTGTATGGGCGGATGTAGATATACCAGGGTGAGGAATGGTTATAGAGGTTGTCCGGAGGAAAGAAAAGCGGTGGAAAGCTTCGCGCGACTCTGGTATGTGGTGAAAAAGCATGAAAAGCAAAGTAAATCACAATGCCTTGCCTTGAATCGGGAGAGTGATGAAAATTGAAGGTGTCAAGATGGAATCTCGTTATAAAAAAAGAAGATCATTTGATTCTTTTCAACAAACTCACAAATGCCATTCTCCACGTTGAACCTCCAAAAGTTGAGAAAGTTCTCTCAATATTGAATTCAAAGGCAATACCGGATTCTGAAGATGAGGATATAAAAATGCTGAAAAGAGGAGGATACATCATTGAAGATGACTTTGACGAAATAGATTACTTGAGAGTGAGATTCAATATGTATAAGTTCAACAACAGATTCCTCAGATTTACCATCGCTTTAACACCACTTTGTAATTTTTCATGTACTTACTGCTATCAAAATCAAGTATTTCCAATTATGAGGAGAAATATGCCTCCTTCTTTCCATGAAGATATGATAGACAACCTTTTGAAAGCGATCGAAAAGATGATGATGTATCAAAAGCCACAGCTGTTGAGCATAACCTTCTACGGTGGGGAACCTCTTTTGGAGCTCGATACCATGATAAAACTCAGCGATGCTTTCAAGAAGATGTGTGAAACGCACGGAGCGGAATACAGACCATTCATGGTTACGAACGGATATACTCTGACTCCTGGTGTGGCGGATAGATTGATAAACGCTGGTATGAAAAGCGCGATTGTAACACTCGATGGGGATGCGGAATATCACGATAAATACAGAAAACTGAAAAATGGAGAAGTAACGTTCTCGCGGATATTCGAAAATATCAAGAATATTTGGAATAAAATGCACATACAGATCAGGACGAATGTTTGCAAGGATAACGTGGAATCCGTGAAACGAATGATAAAGTTGTTTGCCGACGAGGATATCCATGTGAGTTTTGATTTTCAAATGATCGAAGTCTCATCTGAACTTCCAAGTAAGTTCGACGGCACACCTCTAACTCTCAAAGAATTCGCGAGAACGGAGGTGGAACTTTACAGGGAGGTTTTGGAACATTTTCCAGATTATGATTTCAATCCTTTCAGAAGAATACGC
>QNAU01000102.1 GCA_003641545.1 Thermotoga sp. | reverse complement strand
TCCTGGTCCATATGAGACGTAATTTATCTTGATCCTCAGCTCCGTTTCCACCATCCTCACAAATTCTTCGAATTTCCCATCTTTCAGATCCTTCCACCCATCGATCTCACGATATACGGGCTTCGCCTTTTCAAAATCTTCCGGAGTGGTTGGAATTTCTTTGAGCTCACCTTCCACTTCGTATTGGGTGCAAATTTTCAATCTATCCAAACCGTTCAAAACATCCGCCTTCGTCAGAACAAGTTCTGAGACATTCGAGGATATTATGGAATACCTCAAAGCCGGTAGGTCGAGCCATCCAATCCTTCTTGGTCTTCCAGTCGTTGCACCGTATTCCATCCCCTTCCTTCTTATCGTATCTTCCAACTGATCTTCCATTTCCGTTGGAAATGGGCCGTTCCCAACTCTGGTTACGTAGGCTTTGAAAACCCCAATCGTTTCATCGATCTTGAGGAATTGAAATCCCTCGAATATTCCCCAGCTCGTGCAGGATGATGATGTCACGTATGGGTAGGTTCCGAAATTCACATCCAATAAGACTCCCTGCGATCCTTCGAATAAAATCTTCGATCCTTCGAACTCCTTCCTCATATCCATGGTTGTCGTGAATTTGACACCCATGGTTCCGAGTTTTTCGAGATCTTCAAGCAACCTCCTCTTCAAGCTTTCGGGCTTTTCAAGATTTTCCCCGAAAAATCTGGTTTTCAGATGGTAAAGCTCCTCGAGTTTCGAGGAGAGAGAACTTTCATCGAACAGGTGATAGAGTTTGATGCCATCCCTCGACACCTTATCCTTGTATGCTGGTCCTATCCCATTTTTTGTCGTTCCTATGGGATTCATCCTCATATTTTCTATCAACTCGTCCTCCACAATGTGCCAGCTGAGGACAAGCGTTGCATTCAGATCGAGGTAAAACCTCTTGGATATTCCAGGAAAGATCCTTTCCAGGGATTCAATTTCGTTCACCAACCTTTCCAGATTCAGAACCATCCCGGGACCAAGGTATCCTTTGGATTTCCCTCTCGGATCCACACAGGGTAGAAGATGATTCACATACTTCTTTCCATCCATGTGGACTGTATGCCCAGCATTCGACCCACCGGAATATCTCACGATCCAGTCGAATTTTCTCGAAAAGTGACTGACAACCTTTCCTTTTCCCTCATCTCCCCACTGCAACCCAACGACGACGATCTTCATCGTTCGACCTCCCAAGTTGAGCATCCGACTGGGATATTCTATCCGTTCTTAAAGTCCATGATGTTTCGCGAATTTTAAGAATGAGAAATCATCGGAATCGAGAAAGGATGGTAGAATCTTGGAAGTGTTGTCTTGAGGAGGAAGCACATCGTGAAGTTGGATTCAATTTTGAAACTCATCAAAAAAGAATTCATTCTGCTGGTGTTAATGGTCATCCTTTTGATCACTTCAATATCCCTCAAAAGGATTCCAAGATATACTTTAAACGATTTCAAAACGGTGTTCACCATCATGGTCTTCTTGATAATCGTAAAAGGTCTCGAGAGAAGCGGATTCCTCAGATACCTGTCGTGGAAGGTGGAGGGTGGAAGGTTCATACCCTTGAAACTGGTTACCTTCACATTCTTTCTGTCCATGTTCGTCACGAACGATGTTGCAATACTCACCGTTGTTCCACTGACTCTGAAACTGAAGGTGAAGAACAGGGAAAGGTTGATCATTCTCGAAACTTTGGCTTCAAACGGAGGTTCTGCCCTGACACCATTTGGAAATCCTCAGAATATATTCATATATTACTTCTACCATCTTGACTTCCACGAATTCATCCTGGCTATATACCCGTTCGTCCTCCTGTCGCTGGGATTCATACTCCTGTGCCTGACCAGGTGTAGGGAATGTGAAGCTAAGGAACGGGAGAAATCTTTCCATGAGAGGATGGATAGAGTATCAGCCATCATCTATTCTCTCTTTTTCATGCTGTTTATTTTATCCGTCCTCAGGCTGGCTCCAATGTATCTCGGATTCATTCCCATTGCTTACGCTCTCATCTTTGATAGAGAATCCCTCAAAATAGATTATCCACTGCTGTTTCTATTCATCCTCTTCTTCGGACTGACTGACAACCTGATCCACATCCTAAAGTTGAATCTGCACGAGAGCGCTCATCGTGTTTTCATCTTCTCTTCCCTCTTGAGTCAAGTCATAAGCAACGTTCCAAGTGCACTGTTCTTCGCGGATTTCACGAAGAATTGGAAGGACCTGCTCTGGGGTGTCAGTGTTGGAGGATTCGGCTCCATGCTGTCCTCACTTGCCAACCTTCTGTCATACAGGTTGGTCAAAGGGGAGATCGAAAAACCGAGGGTGTATGCTTTGAACTTTCAGATCCACAGTTTCACGATGTTTTTCATCGGAATGATATTTTACTTCATCTTCAACTGAAGGATTCAAAGCGGTTCGTTGTGGTAGAATAAAGGTGATCCAGAATACAGGGGTGGGATACTTCATGGAAAACAGCTCTTCGAAGAGAAAGATAAATGTTCTCGTGGTTGATGATTCCGCATTTATGAGGATGGTTCTCAAAGACATGATAGATTCCCAAGATGATATGAAGGTTGTTGGCTTCGCCAAGGATGGATTCGAAGCGGTTGAAAAGGCTGTCAAGCTCAAGCCAGATGTCATCACACTCGACGTGGAGATGCCGAAGTTAAACGGATTGGAAGCTTTGAAGCTCATCATGAAGAAGGCTCCCACACGTGTGATAATGATAAGCAGTTTAACCCATGAAGGTGCGGATATAACGATAGAAGCTTTATCGAACGGTGCATGTGATTTCATACAGAAACCATCCGGTTCCATCTCGATGGACATAAGGAAGATCTCGAACGAGATTCTACAGAAGATCAGGGATGTGATGAGGATAGATCCGGCGAAGATCTTGATGAAACCCAGGAGGATATCCCTTCCCAGGATGAAGCCTCTGGTGTCAACCGGAAAGATCGTCCTGATAGCTTCCTCCACGGGGGGACCGAGATCACTCGATCAAGTAATTCCAAATCTGCCCGAAAATTTCCCCGCACCGGTGATTCTCGTTCAACACATGCCAAGAGGTTTCACGAAATCCCTTGCGGAGAGATTGAACAGGATCTCCAAGTTGAAGGTGGTTGAGGCGCAGAACGGTATGGAGATAGAGAAAGGGACCGTGTACGTTGCACCGGGAGATTATCATCTTGGCGTCAAGGCGGTCAATTCGAAGATAGTCACCTTTCTCGACGATGGACCGAAGATAAACGGTGTCAGACCGGCAGCCGATTTCACCGCAGACAGGGTTGCCGAGATATACAAGGGTAAAACTGTAATGGTTGTCATGACGGGAATGGGAAGGGATGGAACGAAGGGAGCATTCAAAGTTAAGTACTACGGTGGTGTGGTGATAGCTGAATCGGAGGAAACCTGTGTCGTCTTCGGCATGCCAAAGTCGGTTATAGAGGAGGGATACGCGGATTATGTTCTCCCAGCCTACAAGATACCGGAAAAACTTGTCGAGATCATATAGAATCCTTTCGTTCATTTTTTCCACATTCTTGGTATGTTCTCTCCTCTCCGTGCCATACCTTCAGTACACCTATACAGTTAAACCAGGCGATACCGTTTCATCCATAGCAAGGTATTTCTTCATATCCGAATCCAGCATCCTCGATTGGAACGACGGAATCGATCCGAACGGATTGATGATCGGACAAAGATTGAAGATGTATTATCCCGAGGGATACATATACATAGTTCAGAAGGGGGACACGTTATCCGGAATAGCTCACAGATTCTTCACGGATCTTTTTTCACTGAGCTTGGCGAACGATCTTTCCATGGATGAGATAATTCATCCAGGTGATATCATATTCGTTCCCAAGAGCATAATAGGAAAGTTCTTCAACAGGGATGGAAGAATACTCTGGCCCATTTACGGGGTGATCTCCTCCCCGTTCGGATGGAGGATACACCCAATAACGAAGAAAAAACAGTTTCACAGGGGGATAGATATAGCAGCTCCCATAGGTACCCCCATATTCGCTCCGATGGATGGTGTGGTTACATTCGCCGGTAATATGGGAGGATATGGTTTGACGGTGGAGATATCGAGTGGATCGTTCAAATTCAGGTTTGGTCATCTGAGCAAGATAGATGTTTACATAGGGCAGAAGGTGAAACAGGGGGAAATAATCGGAAGGGTAGGTAGCACCGGTAGAAGCACAGGTCCACATCTTCATTTTGAGGTTCACTACTTGAACAAGGTGAGAGATCCTCTCGCTTTCCTTCCTCCCACTCCGTTCAAGTTCGCAACCTCCAATTCCAAAGCAGGTGCCGGGGGAAACTGAAAAAGTGGTTGTGGTTGTAAGCGCTTGTTTACTCGGCTTGAACACAAGATACGATGGGGGTAATTCTCTCAACAGAAAATTGGTTCAAATCTTGAAACCTTTCATAGTGGTCCCGGTATGTCCAGAACAGCTGGGTGGATTAGGAACACCGAGACCAAGATCCGAAATTTTAAATGGTAGGGTCATCAACGAATTTGGAGAGGATGTGACGGAATATTTTAAGAGGGGTGCCTTTGAAACCTTGAAGGTGGTGAGAAGGGTTTCACCTGATCTCATCATTCTCAAATCTCGAAGTCCATCCTGTGGAAAGTATCACATATACGATGGTAGTTTTACCGGCAAGTTGGTGAGGGGGAGAGGATTCACATGTTCTCTTCTGATGGAGGAAGGATACGTGGTTTACAACGAGGAGGAATTCTTACAGTTGTTCTCTTGATCACTCTACTGTTCCCGATCCTTTCATTCTCCGTGATTTTGAACATAGGTTGGAGAAGCATAGACGATGAATACCTCGAAGTTAAAGATGGGGTTCTCTACATACAATCCGTTGCATTCGCGAGAGCCATAGGTGCGGATGTCGATTGGGATTCCGCACACAAGTGTGTAATCCTCGAATACGGTAAAACGGAGATAAAGATATTCACGAGGAGTGGGAGGGTTTGGAGAAACAACGAGATATTCACGTTGAGAAACATGCCGTTCATAGAAAATGGGAGATCCTACATACCTCTTCGCGAGATCGCGGAAATAATGGGATTCAATCTGAGATACGATGAACGGAGTAAGAAGATAGAAGTCGAACTTGGATTGTCTAAGATTCTCAACGTGAACATACTGAC
>QNAU01000101.1 GCA_003641545.1 Thermotoga sp. | reverse complement strand
TGCAGGATAAAATAATAGTTGGTGGAAGTGCCATTCCATCCACGGTTGCTCCATACCTTGCAACGGGTGCTGTGGATTGGGCGCAACTTTGGGATCCGAAAGATGCAGGTTATGCCCTCGTTTATATCGCCAAACAGATACTCGATGGGAAAAAGATAGAACCGGGAATGGTCATTCCAGGGCTTGGACCAATAAATATAAAAGGTAAAGTCATAACGGTCAATCAGATAAAACTCATGAGAACTGCAGAGGATGCGGAGAAACTCGGATTCTGATTCGAAGGGGGTCAAATTCAAAGCGGGTGGTTGATCCACCCGCTTTCTTCAAATCATGGAAGAAAGGATATCGCATTTCCTAATACTGAGAAACATAAATAAAAATTACGGTGGTGTCAAGGCACTTGAAAAAGTGGATCTCGACATAATGGAGGGTGAGATTCACTGTTTGGTCGGTGAAAACGGCTCAGGTAAGAGTACACTGGTTAAGATAATAACAGGAGTTGTCAAGCCTGAACCTGGAGGGAAGATAGAGATAAAGGGTGAAAGTTTCGAATTTCTCGATCCTCTCACGTCATTTCTCAAGGGAATACATGTGGTTCATCAGGATTTATCGTTGTTCCCGAATCTGAGTGTGGCTGAAAATATAGCAATACATGAACATATTATGAAGAAAAGCGGTTTAGTCAACTGGAAACGGATATACGAAGTTGCCGATCGTGTTATGAAAAGGTTGGGGATTTACATAGATCCCCACATCCAAGTTGAGAAATTGTCCGTCGCCGATCAACAACTGGTCGCCATATGCAGATCTCTCGCCAGTGATGCGAAACTTATGATACTTGATGAACCAACATCTTCCTTAACGAGCAGAGAGGTTGAAAGGTTGTTCAGTATCCTCAGGGATTTGAAAAGCAGAGGGATATCGATTCTATTCATAAGTCACAGGTTGGATGAGGTGCTCGATATAGGGGAGAGAATAACTGTTTTGAAAGATGGCAAGAAGGTTGGGACCTTCAGGAAGGAAGAATTGGACAAGAAAAAGTTGACTTATTTGATGACGGGAAGAGAATTAGCTTTTGTACGAAGATCGAAGGGATTGGAAAAAAAGGTACCCATACTGAAAGTTGAGAATCTCACAAAGTATGGGCAATTTGAGAATGTGAGTTTCGAACTACACAGTGGAGAGATACTTGGACTCATAGGTCCCAGGGGAGCTGGAAGAACCGAGTTGGCTCTTTCACTGTTTGGAATGAATCCTCCAGACTCTGGGAGGATATTCGTTGAAGGAAAGGAAGTTTCATTCAAATCAAATAGAGACGCTATAAAACATGGGATTGGATACGTCCCCGAGAACAGATTGACACAGGGACTTGTGCTCGAGCAAAGCGTGAAAAACAACTTGGTGATAACCATACTTGAAAGAATACTGAATGATTTCAGATTGATCGATGAGGAGAGAAAGAACAAAGTTGCGGAAGAGATGGTGAGAAAATTTGGGATCAAGACCGCTGGAATGGATGTTGCGGCGAAGACGCTATCGGGAGGTAACCAACAGAAAGTCGTCTTGGCTAAGTGGATATCCACCGCTCCAAAAATATTGATTCTCGATGGACCAACGATGGGTATAGACGTAGCGGCAAAGGAGAGTATATATAGACTTGTTTCAAAGCTTGCCAATGAGGGAATAGCTGTTCTGTTCATATCGGATGAGTCATCCGAAGTCACGGCGAACTGTGACCGAATAATGCTCATGAAGAACAGAAAGATTGTGGGTGTCTTTAAAAAAGATGAAATAAGTGAGGAGGAGCTGGAAAGAAGAATAAAAGAATGATGAGAAAGAGCAGATGGAAGATCTATAATCAAACGGAATTCTACCTCTTCATAGTGCTCATCGTTTTGTCCACCATATTAGCCTTTGTGAATCCCAAGTTTCTCCGATTGGAGAACATATTCGATCTTCTGAGAAATTACACCTTCCTGGGTATATTAGCGTTGGGGCAACTCGTCGTTTTGATATCCGGTGGTATAGATGTATCATTCACCGCCATAGCAACAGTTTCACAGTACATAATGGGGGTCATAATAAGTAAGTACTACATCGACAACATACTTGTTGCCCTTGCAATACCGATTCCCATAGGTATAGCTTTGGGTTTGGTGAACGCACTCTTAGTGTATTACACGAGAGTTCATCCAGTGATAATAACCATCTCCACGCTGAACGTTTTCTATGGTTTTTTGATGTTCATAACGAGTGGTAGATGGATATACAAATTCCCGCCATCCTTCAGGAATTTTGTCCAGATAAAGATTTTATCTTTCACAAGCGCAAAAGGAACTCCCTACGGCTTGTCCATTTTGACATTGTTCTGGATCATAGTTGCTGTCATGACTTGGTTCATTTTGAAGCATACTAACATCGGAAGGAAGATTTACGCTGTCGGGGGCAATCTCGAAGCGGCGAGAAGAGCTGGCATCAACATATTCAGAACCTACATCTTCGTTTACTGCTACATGGGAGGACTCGCAGGACTAGCTTCTTTCGTTCAGGCACAGCTCGCACAAATAATTCAGCCGAATGCAATAGTCGGTAAAGAACTTGATGTTTTAGCAGCAGCCATACTTGGTGGAGCGAGCGTCTTTGGAGGTTCTGGTACCGTTCCGGGTGCGATCCTCGGTGTTCTATTGATAGCAATTATAAAGAATGGGTTGGTTCTCATGAGGATACCAGCTTACTGGCATCAAGTCGTTATGGGTGCGATAATAGCCGGTGCTGCCAGCGTAACCGCCTTACAGATGAAGTTTAAATCCAGAAGGATGGTGCGTAAGAATGTCGATTAAAGAATTGTTGAACACCAGAATGATCTTCAAAAAAACCCAAGCGACTGTTCTCGGTTTCATTCTAATATTCCTGATAATCCTCATGACGATAATGACGAGAGGAAAGCTGTTGCATCTCAGTAATCTTCAAGCGGTCGCGTTCCAGCTACCTCTTCTCGGAACGCTGACTCTGGCTCAAATGATTCCCATGATAACCGGAGGAATAGATCTTTCGATAATATCCACAGCCAATCTATCCGGAATAATCATGGCGTTCATATTAACCAAGTTGAGTGGTTGGTACACAACACCACTTGCAATAGTTGTCGGTGTTGCTGTTTCTCTCGTGGTTGGTGTTCTTAACGGGATTCTTGTTGCCTACATATCCGTTCCGGCGATAATAGCCACACTCGGTATGATGATATTCATAAGAGGAGTGGCTCTGGTTCTGACAAGAGGATACGTCATCGCCGGATTCCCCGACAGTTTCGTTTTCATAGGCAATGGAGACATATTTGGTATCCCCATGCCTTTTATAATATTCTTCGCTCTCATCCTTCTCATGCTTTTAATCCTGAACAAGACGAGATTCGGTTTCAATCTGTACATGCTTGGATCAAACATAACGGCAACTGAATTCTCAGGTGTGAATGTTAAAAGAGTTCTGTTCAATACACATCTTCTATCCTCGCTTCTGGCTGGTGTGGCTTCGATAATAATGATATCACGTTTCAACGCTGCCCAAGCGGATTATGGGCAATCCTATCTCTTGTTGACCGTTTTGGCGTGTGTTCTCGGTGGTGTCAACCCTGCCGGTGGTTATGGAAAGGTTATGGGAGTTTTCGCTTCAATAGTAGTTCTGCAGGTTGTCGCAACTGGATTCAACCTTCTGGGATTCAGTTCACATCTTGCAAATGCACTCTGGGGTTTGATACTTCTCATAGTCATGTTGATAAACAGGATGATATCCAAAGCCGAATAATATTTCAGCTTGTGGTATCATCCTCCCTGTCCAAATAGACTCCCTTTTATACTGTGCTTCAGCGTGGTGATGAAGGTTATGGTCCATATCATCAACAAGAGCCAATACATGGAAAAGCCTATGTAATCCACGAGTTTCATCTTGAAGATGATGGATAACGTATGTGATGCAGCCACGTACGCTCCGAGTGGAAAGGTGAAGGCCCACCAGGATAAAGCGAACGGCAATTTGAATCTTTTCATGTAAAACAGTATCATGATCACAGCCATCCCAAACCACCAGAGCCCGAAACTCCAGAATATGAAACCGAATTTGAAGAAAATATCCTTGGACTGAACGAAATCCGAATATTTGACAAGATTTATCAGAGAAACTGTTCCAGCACCTATCGGTCCCAAATTTATCCATATCGTCGGTGCGAGTATGTTCGGAAGAGGTCTGTGGAGTATGAATCTGTACATCGAGATGGCGTGAAGGGAGATGTAGAGGAAGAATCCTGATCCCCATCCAAAGTAGTTCAGGATGGTTATGAGTTCCTTCATCACTCCCGATGTGTTGTTCATGACCATACTTCCAGCTATCGGTATGACTATGAGTCCAACGGGTGGGATGAACCATGCTGGATTTATGTGATCTATCTTGACGTGTTCACCACTGAAGACGATGAACGGTGTGAGAAAGCTGAAAAAGATGGTCAGGATCATCCCGCAGAACCAGAATATAGTCCCAAGTTTTGCATTCCCACCTATGACGAAGAAATCCGCCGATAGAACGAGCATTCCTATCGCTATCGTTGCGTAGAAGTTCGAAGTTATCGGGTGATAAAGATCGTCAAGAGATCTTTTGGTACAGATGATCCATCTCAGCGTCCATGGGAAGAGAAGCACGAAAAACAGAGCGATGTTGAAGTAAAACAAAAAATCCGCCAGAAAGTTCAAGAAGGGAAGATAGGAAGAGTAAGATTTACTCGTTATGGCGAGTATTCCAGTTCCCATAACCGATGCGAACCATGAAGGCGAGAAATTCTCCACTATTTTTTTCATAGCACGTTCCCCCTCTTTTCAAGAATTTTAATATCATATAATTGCATTATTGGACAATTATACAACAATATCAAAAAATTATGGATATTATTCCATCTCCTCGCTCCACATCTCCTCAGCCATTTTTACGACTTTCAAGATTCTTCCATCTTTCAATCTGAGCATTTTTCTCGTTCCCTCCTTTCTTTCCAATATTAAACCAGCGTATCTGAGGATCTTGAGATGCCTCGATAATGTCGACGCATCTATTGGAAGTTTTTTCAAGATCTCACACTGACATATCTCGCCTTTTTCCAACATCTTCAGTATCTCGATTCTCCACTTGCACGAGAGTGCTTTGAATATCTCCTCCAT
>QNAU01000100.1 GCA_003641545.1 Thermotoga sp. | reverse complement strand
TACATAATTTTCGACACATCCGTTGATTACTCCAAAGGAGGACTCGACAACGTCTACTCGATCCTTTACAAACAGAATGAAGGCTCATTCTTAGTTGGAGCGCTCGCAGCTATGATAACAACATCACCAGATAAGATGCCGAAAGCCAATCCAGAACCACTGATAGGATTCCTCGGAGGTATGGACATTCCGGTCATAAACGATTTCCTCGTCGGATACATACAAGGTGCAAAATACATAAACCCTGACATAAAAGTCATAATATCCTATGCGGGTGCGTTCAACGATCCTGCCAAGGGTAAAGAACTGGTCCTCGCACAATACAGGCAAGGAGTTGACATATCCTTCAACGTTGCGGGTGAAACGGGAATAGGTCTTCTCGCAGCAGCCAAGGAGATGGATAAATACGCCATAGGTGTTGATTCAGATCAGGCTTTGATAATGGAAGATAAGGATCCCGAAATATCGAGACACATAGTGACATCGATGATGAAGAATGTCGATTGGTCGATATTCAGAGCGTTGAAACTTTACCTCGAAGGCAAACTCGAATTTGGAAAGGCTGAGGCTTTGGGAATTGCCGAAGGTGGTGTTGGTGTGGCGGATAACAAATACTACAGAGAACTCGTTCCCGAGGAATTCAGAAAGAAGATCAAGGAGTTAGAGGAACTCATAAAGGCTGGAAAGATAAAGGTTTGGACAGCTTACGGAATGTCCACGGAGGAGTTGAACAAGATCAGGAATTCAGTCAAGCCGTGATGGTGTGGTATAATAGTTGAAGATCAGGTGGGGTCGTAGCGCAGCTGGGAGCGCGCTACCTTCGCACGGTAGAGGCCGTGGGTTCGAATCCCATCGACTCCACCAATTCAGCCCCCGCAGGGGGCTTTTTCATTTTGAAATCAGCAGTTTTTTCATGTGATCTATCAGTCGGCTTGTCTCATCTTTGTTCAAAGCTTCCGCATATATCCTTATCACAGGTTCCGTTCCCGATAACCTCACGGAAATCCATCTCTCACATTCGAGTATGTACTTCACACCATCCACCGTGTTGATGGACTGAACGTTGAATCCAGCTATCTCTTTCAACTCTCTTTCCTTCAACTTGTAATATCCAACCTTCATTTCCGGCGTCATTCTGAGATTCAACTCACCCTGTTCATACCAAACCTTTACCTCTTTCTTGACCTCTTTCACCATATCTGAAAGCTTCTTTCCAGTGGTGGCAAGCATCTCAACCACCATCAATGTGGCGAAGATGCCATCTTTCTCGAGTATATGATCCCTGAAGGCTATCCCACCGCTACTTTCCCCACCAATTATAGCGTCGTATTTCTTCATCCCCTCTGCCACATTCTTGAAACCAACAGGCACCTCCCACACTCTCTCATCGTGGATCGCACACAATCTGTCGATGTTGTGACTGGTCACGATGTTCCTCACAACCCCGCCTTTTTTCCCCTTGAACTCATGGAGGTAATACCAGAGTATCGGTATGATGTCGTTGGTTGGGATGAACTTGCCTTCTTCATCCACGAGAACGATCCTATCCGCGTCCCCATCCACGGCTATTCCAACGTCGAATTCCCCACTCTTCATTCTGTCCATCAGATACGATAAACTCTCCAAGCTCGGTGTGGGTGATCTTCCACCGAAGAGAGGGTCTCTCCTGCTGTGTAGAATCTCCAGATCACATCTTGCTCCGATCAGTGCCATCTGGACGGTTGAAGTGCCGGAACCATACATCGAGTCGAAACAGATTCTCAAATGCTTCTTCCTTATAGCATCGTAGTCTATCTTTCTTTCCAAGTAATCCAAATAATCGTTTCTGAAATCCTCCACGGATATGTATCCCTTTTCCACACCGATGGTGAAGGGTACCCATGGAATCGTATCGTGATTCCTCCGATTCGCCCTTCTCTCTATTTCATTGGTTATCTCCTCAGAAGCAGGTAAACCTTCATCCGTCTCGAATTTGATTCCATTGTAATCCGGCGGATTGTGACTCGCGGTCACCACCATACCCGCACCGGCTTTTCTGTTCACAACGGTGAATGTTACGAGGGGGGTTGGAACGGTGGTTTTGCTGAGCGTGACCTTTACGTTGTTCGCAGATAGAACTTCCGCGATCGTTTCCGCCGCCTCCTTAGACATGAACCTGTTGTCATAACCCACGATCACACCCTTTTCATCCAAGTGATTCTCCTTCAAATGTTCTACGACAGCTTGGGTCAATTTCTTTATGTTCACACTCGTGAATCCTCTCCCTATTCTCGCTCTCCATCCACCCGTTCCAAATCTTATCTTTTTCTCCTCCTCCAGCTCCATATCGCTTATTTCCCTCTCGAGTAGTATTTCCATTGCCCTTTTCAAGTCATCCACGGTGTTGACGCCGAGATATTCATTCTCGTCCAAACAGATATAGGCATCGACACCGTATCCTCTTTCTAAGGCAAGTTGGATGATGTCTGAAACATAATATTCACCGGTTCTTTCGCGAGGTTTCAAATCTCCGTAGAGTTCTCTGAATCTTCCAACCTTCAGTATGTATGAACCTATGCTGTATTCCCACGGAGGAGGATAATCCGGTTCTCCATGTTCATCCACTTTCACGATCTTTCCAAGATCATCCCTGTAAACGACCGCATAGGGATAACGCTTTCTGGTCAATCCCGACATGAAGACAAGATCCAACTTCTTCAGAAAATAATGATCCACGAGTGCTTTGATTGTGGTGCTTCTGAACAACGGGGTGTCGGAATACATTATCAAAATATCATCGTCCGGGTCCATGTCATCCGTTCCACAGATCACCGCATGCGCAGTTCCCCTCGGTTCATCCTGAAGCTTGAACCGCACATTTTTATCCTTCAATACTGTTCTCAAAAGATCTATGTTGATGGGATTTCCAACCACGGTTATCTGTGCGGTCAGAATCTTCTCGACACATTCGACCACCCTCAACACCATGGGCTTTCCGAGTATTTCCACCAAAGGCTTCGGTTTCCCCAACTTCAACCTCGTTCCAAGTCCTCCAGCGAGAATGACCACCTTCACACTCTTCACCCTCTCCATACATC
Source organism: Thermotoga sp. (assembly GCA_003641545.1). Taxonomy (GTDB): domain Bacteria; phylum Thermotogota; class Thermotogae; order B21-G9; family B21-G9; genus B21-G9. Next base: position 2,169 of record QNAU01000100.1, on the reverse strand, counting down.
GGATTTTTTGAAGATCATCTCAACCGTTGTCCCACCGTTGACACGACTTTTTATGTTCAATTCCCCACCGTGAAATTCGACCACCTCTTTGACGATGGATAGGCCTATACCCATCCCATCCACATCCCTGTGAACCCTGTAGAATCTATCCGTAACGTGTGGTATATCGTCTTTCGGTATTCCACGGCCCGTATCGGATACCTTGAGGATCAGATTACATCCCTTTTCCATCAACACAACCTTCACTTCACCCTCATCCGTGTATTTCAATGAATTATCCAACACATTTCTCAACGCCATCTCGATCTTGTCTGGATCACCGTAAAATTCTATTCCCTCCTCTATGTTGAGTTTTAGTTCCAATCCCTTAGATTTGTACGAATCGACCATGCTGATACAAACACCCTTCACCAGTTCCGATAAGTTGAAAACCTTCTTTTTACTTTCATCCAATCTGATCTCGCTCAAGCTTTTAACCACTTCAACCATCTTTGAGAGTTTCTCCAGATTTTCCAGAAGTTTTCTGAGTCTTTCCTCGGTTGGTTCCACCAATCCATCCATCATGGCTTCCAAATTCATCCTCATCGATGTCAGGGGTGTTCGTAAGCTGTGGGAAATCTCGGATGAGATCTTCTCCCTCACCCTTTTCTGCTCCTTCAGCGCCAACCTCAGAACGTTCAAAGCTTTTGAAAGTTCGTAAAGTTCCGACGTGTATTCCTGAGGCTCCGATTCCACATCGTAATTTCCGTTTATGATCTCCTTAGTCACCTTCACCATATTCTTCACTCCCTCGTTCAAACGCAGATAGAATATGTAGGACAAGAATATCCCGAGCATCATGGATATACCGAGCGGTATAGAAAACATCAACAGCATCAATCTCGTGAATCTCATCTCACTTGGTCCTTTGGTTATCGTGTAGCCTATTATCAGATGAACAGGGGGTTTTGCTATCAGTCTCCTTATTCCGGTTATAGGAATGTTGGATGATTTCACAGGTATGGCTTCGAAATTCAATCTGCCCACGGTGAAAGATTTCCTCTCATTTGGGTTAAGGATCAAAACTTTCGGCACAGTTTTAGGATCTCCATACAGAACGGTAACATTTCCAAATGAATCCCTTATCAACAGGACCTTCACCTTTATACCCAGCACCTTCTCTATCCCTTCGATTCTATCCTTCAGCAATGCCTGAGGCATGTTGGAGATCAACTTTGGGAAGAATCCCAGTCTCGATCTCACGACTTCAAGTATGTAAAGATTCACGAGCTTCTGGGACATGTAATAGGAGAATACGAACAATCCTATCGAAAGGGAAATGAGGGGAATGAAGACTATCATCAGCAGTTTGAATAAAGTTGTCTTTCTTCTCATTCACAGGCACCTCGGATTTTTAGCAACCCATCGAGCAATTCACACATCGAGTTGAACACGAATGGGGTGAGTTTCAAAAATTCATCCCTGATATCTCTTCTCACGTTAACTGCCACAACATTCATCCCAGCGGATCTCGCCGATTTTATTCCATTCAACGAATCCTCCACGACGAAGCAGGAAGCTGGGTTCACCTCCATGACTTTTGCAGTTTTCAAATATATCTCTGGATTCGGTTTACTCTCTTCAACCTGATCTCCAGTTGTTATATGATCGAAATAGTCCTCAATCCCAAGTTTGGATAAAATCAAAGTGGCGTTCTCCCATTCGGTCGAGGTTGCGAGAGCAATCTTGAATCCATGCGAGGAAAACCAATTCACCGTATCCAGCGCACAAGGCATGGGTTTTATCTCCTCATTTTCGAATCTATCCCTGAGCATTCTTCTTTCCTCTTCCACAAGTTCTTCACAGTCTCCCTCTATTCCAAGCTCACTCAGCATGATCTTCATGGATCTGAGAAGCGATGAGCCTTTTATCCTCTCTATCAGATCCGATGGTATTTCCTTTCCATATCTACCGATCAGATCCTTCTCAACCTTCAGATAAATTGGTTCCGTATCCACCAACACACCATCCATATCGAAGATGACCAACGAAATCTTGGAAATCAACTCACTTAGATCCACCTTACTCTAACCTCACCCGAGGAAGATTCCAAATTAGATCTTCAAAAGATATGACTCGACGAAATCTATGTTTTCCTCCTTGAGAAATTTCTCCATTTTCGTATCAATC
>QNAU01000099.1 GCA_003641545.1 Thermotoga sp. | reverse complement strand
CCTGATAGTTGTCCTTTCCCACCTTGGATACGGTGAATCGGAAGAACCTGAAAAGTACACGAGAGATGTCGATCTCGCGAAGAAGGTCGATGGGATCGATGTAATAGTTGGAGGGCACACGCACACGAAATTCGACAAGCCTCCGGTCGTGAATGGGACGATAATTGTTCAAGCGTGGGAGTGGGGTAAACAGCTTGGAAGGCTTGATCTCGAGGTAGAGAATGGTAAGATCGTTTCGTGGAGTTGGAAAGCAATCCCGGTGAATTTGAAGAAATACCTCGGTAAGGACAAGAGTGGAAAGAAGATATACGAATATGTCAGTGAAGAAATACACCCGGATCCTGCAGTTTACGCGGTTTTGAAATTTTACAAGGAGAAAGGTTCAGAAAAACTAGATGAACCTGTCGGTGAAACGAAGATATACCTCGATGGTGAAAGAGCCCATGTTAGATCAAAGGACACCAACCTCGCTCATCTCATAACCGACGCGATGAGATGGAAGACGGGTGCAGACATAGCGCTTCAGAACGGAGGAGGTATAAGGGCATCCATACAGCCTGGAAAGATAACTTACAGGGATATACTGACTGTCCTACCGTTTGGAAACACACTCTATGTCATGAAGTTGACCGGGGAGCAGATAATGAAAGTTCTCGAATACGCTGCGACGATACCGGATGGTAAGGGTGCACATCTGCAGACATCGGGTTTAACGTGGGTCAACGACAATGGAAAACCCGTCGATGTTAAGGTAAACGGTGAACCCATAGATTTGAACAAGGTTTACGTCGTGGTGACGAACAACTACATGGCGGGTGGAGGAGATGGATACACGATGCTCAAGGAGTGGTCGAAGAATGGATACGACACCGGATTCGTTCTCGCGGATGTTGTCAAGGATTACATAAAACAGCTCGGTGTCATAGAGAAATACGATGAAACTCCGAGGTATGTGAAGAAATGATGAAAATCGAGCCAAGGGGGTGGTCAAGGTGCCAATGTACAGATACAGATGTGATAATTGTGGTTATGAAACGTTGATTCTCAGGGGTTTCAACGACGATTCGAAGGTGCATTGTGAAAAATGCGGTTCCGAGATGAGGAAACTGATAGGCAAGGTTGGAGTGATTTTCAAGGCTTCTGGATTCTACACAACCGATATCAGGAAAGAAGCAAAATCATCGAAGGAATCGAAGAAAACCACCTCTGAGGTTTCGAAAAAAGAGGAAGTTGAGGTCAAAGGTTGATCAGTCTATGCTTAGATAAGGTATCGCATTCAGGGAGAGTTCTTCGAACTCTCCCTTTTTGTATTTCTCGAGAGCTGCTCGTGCTATCATCCCGGCGTTATCGATACACAGATCCTTCGATGGAAAGAAAACCTTGAACCCATCCCGCTCGAGTTCACTCATCCTCTTCCTCAACCTGCTGTTTGCTGAAACACCGCCCGCGACCCCTATCTTCATCACCCCACTAATTTCGCAAGCCCAGATACTCTTTTGGATCAGAACATCCACAACCGCTTCCTGAAACGATGCAGCCACGTCTTCAACTTTGAAATGTTCGTTCTTTTGAACGAAATATTTTACGGAGGTTTTGAGACCGCTGAAACTGAAATCCAGATTCTTTCCATCCATCAAAGCTCTCGGGAATCTGTAGGCTTTTGGATTTCCAAATTTGGATATTCTGTCTATCTGTGGTCCACCGGGATAACCGAGATTCAATATCCTGGCAACCTTGTCAAACGCTTCTCCAGCTGCATCATCCAACGTTCTTCCAAGGACCTCGAAGTTCCCGTGATCTTTCATGAGTATGAGTTCGGTGTGTCCACCGGATACTAACAAGACGACGATAGGGGGGGAAAGATCCCGATGTGTCAAAAAAAGGGAATATATATGTCCGATCAAATGGTTGACGCCTATCAAAGGCTTTTTCAAAACGTATGCTAAAGATTTGGCGAATGTGATACCAACCAATAAGGCACCTATCAAGCCTGGACCCTTGGTCACCGCGATGGCATCGATCCTGTCCAAATCCAAACCATATCCTTCAACCGCTTCGTTCAAAAGGATTGGAATGACCTCGAGATGTCTGCGTGATGCTATCTCCGGAACGACACCACCGTATTTGGAATGAAGGTCAGTCTGCGAGAGAACAAGGTTGAAGATCAACTTTTCATCCTCAAGGAGGGCGATTGAACTCTCATCACAGGATGATTCCACCGCGAATATCCTTGGCATCTCGGATCACACCATCACGCGGATTCTTTCATTATCTTCATCGGTGTCGCATTCTTCAAAATCACATCCTCGGTTATCACCACTTTCTCCAAATTCGGCATGTTTGGAATTTCGAACATTATGTCTATCATGACACTTTCGACTATGCTCTTGAGGGCTCTCGCTCCCGTTCCCTTTTCCATGGCTTTTCTGGCTATGGCTCTCAAGGCATCCTCCGTGAATTCGAGTTCGACATTTTCAAGTTCCAGAAGTTTCTTGTATTGTTTTATTATCGAATTCTTCGGTTCAACGAGTATTCTGACCAACGCATCTTCATCGAGTTCATCGAGAGTCGCTATGACTGGGAACCTTCCCACGAATTCCGGTATCAAACCATACTGTATCAGGTCATCCGGAACAACCTGTGACAATATTTCACCTATGTTCTGTTCCTCCTTCCTCTTTATCTCCGCCTCGAATCCCATCGTGGACTTTTGTATCCTTCTCTTTATTATCTCTTCGAGCCCGTCGAAGGCACCACCCGCTATGAACAGAATCTTGGAAGTATCCACCTGTATGAACTCTTGATAAGGATGTTTCCTTCCTCCCTGTGGTGGAACGTTGGCGATCGTTCCTTCTATTATCTTCAAGAGTGCCTGTTGGACACCTTCACCCGAAACATCCCTCGTTATCGACGGATTCGGTCCCTTCTTGGCTATCTTGTCGATCTCATCTATGAAAACTATACCGTACTGTGCCCTCTCAACGTCGAAATTGGCGGATTGAAGAAGTCTGAATATGACATTTTCCACATCCTCACCGACGTATCCTGCTTCGGTCAGAGGGGTTGCATCGACTATGGCAAATGGAACATCGAGTATCCTCGCCAAAACCCTCGCGATCAACGTTTTCCCGCATCCAGTTGGTCCTATCATGAGTATGTTGGATTTCTCTATCTCTACATCGTCGAATTTCGATCCTTTGAATATCCTCTTGTAATGATTATAAACCGCAACTGATATTATCTTCTTTGCCTTCTCCTGACCTATGACGTATTTGTCAAGTTCTGCCTTTATTTCTGAAGGTTTGGGCAAGGTCTTCGACTGCCTTTTTACCATCCTATCTTCCTTGAGTATCTCATGGAAAAGTTCGACACATTCGTTGCATATGTAAACATTTGGTCCCGCTATGAGTCTTCCAACCTGGGATGCAGGTCTCCCACAGAATGAGCACCTCTTCTCCTGTCTCATCGGTATCATGTTTTCACCCCTTTCCTCGTTTCGATAACTTTGTCGATTATCCCGTATTCCAAGGCTTCCTTAGCGTCCATGAAGAAATCCCTGTCCGTATCCTTCTCGATCTTTTCCAACGGTTGTCCAGTGTGTTTGCTTAAAATCCTGTTTATCAAGTTCCTTATTTTTACTATTTCCTTAGCCCTTATCTCAACGTCCTTCGCAGGTCCTTCCGCTCCACCGAACGGTTGATGGAGCATCACACGTGAATTCGGTAATGCGAATCTCTTCCCTTTCGTTCCCCCAGCCAATAGGACGGCTGCCATCGATGCAGCTTGTCCGATGCATATCGTCACAACATCGCAAGTTATATATTGAATGGTATCGTATATGGCGAGCCCAGCTGTCACAGAACCTCCAGGGCTGTTTATGTAAAGACTTATATCCTTGTCCGGATCCTGAGCTTCGAGAAACAAAAGCTGTGCAACCACGAGATTCGCTGTGTGATCATCTATTGGCATACCCAGAAAAACTATCCTGTCTTTCAGCAATCTGGAGTATATATCGTATGCCCTCTCATACCTTCCCGTGGTTTCTATGACTATCGGTATCACCTGATCGATGATCTCTTTCAAGAATTCATCCTTCATCCTTTTCTTCCTCCCCTTCGTTCGGATTTTCCTCCTCCTTTTCCACTATTTTCAATTTTACCTTGTTCAGAAGTATTTCTTTAACCCTCCTCTCCACGTAATTTTCCACAACATCATTTCTGAACTTGGAGTTGCTCTTCAAAAGGGCACTCGCCTTTTCACGTGATATTCCCCTTTCCTCCGCAATTTCGTCCAAAATCATGGCGAAATCTTCATCCTCAAGTTTCAAATTTTCCTTCTCAACCACGTAATCTATGAATCTACTCTCCTTAAATTCAATCATCACGAGCTTCTTAATCCCTTCCATCACCTCTTCATCGGCTTCGAATGTCTCCTTGAATTCCTTGTAATTTCCCTTCTTCTTCATGTTCTCAATTATCTCTTCCGCCATGAGTTCCACCGTTTCATCGGATACATCGAATTTTACCTCATTCAAGATCTTCGAAAAAACGAACTCCATGAGATACAGTCTGTAAATCTCATCCTCCTTCATTCTCTCGATGTCCTTCAGCTCGTTCCTTATGCTTTCTTTCAGTTCTTCAAGGTTTTGAAAATCCCCCTCCAGATTTTTCACGAATTCATCGTTTATCTCAGGCATGATCCTTTGATAAACTTCCTTGACATTAACTATGTATTTATACTCCCTCTTCTCTCCATTCTTTTCAAAAGTTCTGATGAATTCGATTGTATCACCCGCTTTGGCACCAACTATCTCCGTGATGAACGGTCTCTTGTCATCCTCCAGAACCTCAACTTCCAGTTCTCTGCTCTTGTATATCGTCTCTCCCTTTTTATTTTCAACGCTGTATTCTATCTTAGCGATGTCACCGTATTCTATTCTTCCATCCTTCGGTTTCACAACCGCATTTTCCCTCGCTAAGCTTTCCAACTTCGTCTTCACATATTCATCAATCGTCTTCTTGTTCAACTCAAGTTCCACTTCCATTCCATCGTAATTCGGAACCTCTAACTTCGGTTCAAGGTGAAGATCCACCAAAATCTCCAAGGAATCATCTTTGAACTCGGTGGATTGAACAACGGGCGAGATCACCAGCTCTTTCTCCTCGGATATCTCTCTAACCGCTTTCGATATCAAGGCATCTTCGACGAAATATCTTATGTTATCCTTCCCTATCCTTGCGATTATTAT
>QNAU01000098.1 GCA_003641545.1 Thermotoga sp. | reverse complement strand
TTTCTGCGGATAAGCTCGGAAAATCCAAAACGGTTTCACAGATCGTGGTTATAGTATACATACTATCGGTGGCTTCGATCTTCAAAGGATATCCAGGAGTATTTGGTATCATTCTCATATGGATCTCATTCTTGCTCACCATTCTATCCGGATTGAACTATGTGATTTCCGGTTTTCGTATTCTGAAGGGAGAGTGAAATGATGAGAACATTTATAGCCATCGATGTCAACGATGAGGTTAGAAGAAGGACTAATGAAATCGTGGAAAAGCTTGTTAAAAGGAGATTCAAAGCGACCTGGGTGAAACCGGAGAACGTCCATCTGACTCTGTTTTTCCTGGATGAAATATCCAAGGAGAAGGCGGAGCAGATATCCGAGAGGTTGAAAAGAAGATTGCTCGGATTTCCGAGTTTTTCTTTCATCGTGGAAAGGATGGGATATTTCAAGGGGAGGAATGGTAAACCGAGAGTCGTATGGCTTGGAGTGAAATACGATCAAGCCTTGAAAAGGTTGTACTCCGAGATATTGAACGAGCTGGAGAAATTCTCATTCCAATTTCCACAGGATTTCAAACCACACATAACCATAGGAAGGGTTAAAATGGTCCCCGAGAAGTGGGAACTTCTTCTGTCGGATATATCATACGATCCGATAGTCGTTCCGGTGGATTGTGTGGTGGTGTATTCCTCCACACTTACCCCGAGTGGTCCAATCTACAGCGTGTTCAGAAAGATCAAGTTTGAAGGAGGGATATGAGTGGGTGAGGAAAAAAGGACGGATGAAAAGAAAATAAAAGCTCTCGAGGAGGCGATAAAGAAGATAGAGAAGGATTTTGGACAGGGATCTATAATGATCCTCGGTGAGGAGAGCGTTGCACAGAATGTCGAGGTGATTCCGACTGGTTCTCTGAGTCTCGACATAGCTCTCGGTGTTGGTGGTTTTCCAAGGGGTAGGATGATTGAGATATTTGGACAGGAAGGCAGTGGAAAGACGACGATAGCACTTCATGCCATAGCGTCCGCACAGAAGACGGGAGGGGTTGCTGCCTTCGTGGATGCAGAACATGCTCTTGATCCTGTGTATGCCTCCAACCTCGGAGTGGATCTTCGGTCGCTTCTGATCTCACAGCCGGATGATGGTGAGCAAGCTCTCGAGATAGTCGATACCTTAGTGAGAAGTGGTGCGGTTGATCTGGTTGTTTTGGATTCGGTTGCCGCATTGGTTCCAAGGGCAGAACTCGAAGGAAGCATGGGAGACATGCAAGTTGGTCTTCAGGCGCGACTCATGTCACAGGCTCTCAGAAAACTCGCTGGAAGTGTGAACAAATCCAGAGCGGTTGTGATATTCATAAATCAACTCAGAATGCAGATAGGTGTAATGTTCGGCAATCCGGAAACCACAACCGGTGGTAGAGCGTTGAAATTCTACGCTTCTATAAGATTGGATGTCAGAAGAGGTTCGCAGATAAAAGATGGAAAGAATCTGATAGGACATGAACTGAGAATAAAGGTGGTGAAGAACAAGGTTGCACCGCCGTTCAGAGAAGCCGTTGTGGATTTGATATACGGGAAAGGTATAGTGAAAGAAAACGAGATATTCAACCTTGGGGTTGGAATGGGATTCATTGTGAAGAAAGGATCTTGGATCAGTTACATCAAGGAGGATGGAGAGGAAATAAGCCTTGGTCAGGGAAAGAACAATGCGGTCGAATACCTCAGAAAGAACCCAGACATCTTGGAGGAAATGGAGAGAAGGATAAGATCGGCGCATTCCCTACCGATGACCTATGGAGAACATGGCAACAAGGAACACGATGAAGAGAAGCAAGAAAATTGATCCCATGAAATACGCTCTGAAGCTTTTGAAGATCAGGGCGAGATCCGAGGAGGAAATACGGAAGAGGTTGAGGATGAAAGGCTACACGGAGGCGGAGATTGGGAAGGTTATGGAGAAACTCAGAAGAATGAACATGGTGGATGACTCGAAATTTTCGTATTTATACGCTTACGATAGGTTGACCGTTCACAAGAGAGGACCGAAGTTGATAAGGATGGAATTGATCAAGCTGGGTGTGGATGAGAGGATTGTGGATGATGCGATTGAAAGGGTTTTGATGGAGACAAAGGAAGAGGATGTTATAAGTGGGATGGTCGAGAAATGGAAAAATCTTGACAAGGGAAAAATCATCGATCGATTGATGCGGAGAGGATTCGATTATCAAAAGATTGTTGAGGTTTTGAATTCGCTCTTTGAAAAGGAAAACTAACGGATGTTGTAAGGAGGTGAATGGGATGTTGCCACTTGCCGTTGCAATTGGCGTCACATCCGTTGTGGTTGGTTTTTTGATCGGTTATCTTCTTTCTCGCAAAAGGGTTCTCCTGAATCTTGAAAGGGCGAAGGGTTCAGCCAAGGATATTATCGAGGAAGCTAAGATAGAAGCTGAGAAATTGAAAATGAAAGCCATAAAAGAGGGAGAAGAAGAACTGAAGAAGATAAAGAGGGAATATCAGGAAGAGCTGAAAAAAAGCAGACAAGAGATAAAAGAGCTCGAGGAAAAGCTTTTGAGAAGAGAAGAAAAGTTGATGAGAAGGGAGGAAAATCTCGAGAGAAAGGAAGAGGAGGTGGAAAGAAGAAGAAGGGAATTGGATCAAGAGAAGAGAAAAGTTGAGGAAGAACTGAAAAGAGCGGAGAACATGTTGATGGAGATAGCCAACCTTACCCCCGAACAAGCCAAGGAGATGGTTCTCGAGGAGGCGAAGAAGAAATACGAATACGATCTCGCGAAGATGTTCAAGGAGATGAAGGAAAAATACGAAGGAGAAGCTAAGAATCATGCAAAATGGATCGTTGCGACGGCAATACAGAGATACGCCGCGGATTTTACAGTTGAAAACACCATATCCACGGTGAGTCTTCCTTCAGACGATATGAAGGGAAGGATAATAGGTAGAGAGGGAAGAAACATCAGGATGTTTGAAAAGTTGACCGGTGCAAGTTTGATAATAGACGATACACCAGAGGTTGTGGTTATATCCTGCATGAATCCCCTGAGAAGGGAGATTGCAAAGCTAACGCTCGAGATGCTGGTTGCAGATGGAAGAATCCATCCCGCGAGGATAGAGGAGATGTATGATAAAGCCAAAGCGGAAATAATGAGCATGGTCAAGGAGGCGGGACAAGAGGCGGTTTTGGAGGTTGGAATCAATGGTTTACATCCCGAGTTGATAAACCTTCTCGGTAGGCTGAAGTTCAGAACGAGTTATGGACAGAACGTTCTTCAACATTCCGTCGAAGTTGCACACATTGCCGGTATGATGGCAGCGGAACTGGGTTTGGATGTGAAAAAGGTCAAAAGAGGAGCCTTACTGCATGATATAGGAAAGGCGGTGGATCACGAAGTCGAGGGTTCACATGCCATAATAGGTGGGGAACTTGCCAGAAGGTACAGGGAAAGACCGGAGATAGTCAACATGATACAGTGCCATCACGGTGAGGTTGAACCGAGAACGCCGGAAGCTATTTTGGTTGCTGCAGCAGATGCCATATCTGCATCCAGACCGGGTGCACGAAGAGAAACGCTCGAAATGTACATAAAGAGAATAGAGAAACTTGAAGAAATAGCAAGTAGTTTCAAGCACGTTGAGAAGGCTTACGCCATTCAGGCTGGCAGAGAGCTGAGAATAATGGTTGAGTCGGACAAGGTAGATGATGCGATGGCGGAGAAGTTGGCTTACGATATCGCTAAGAAGATTGAAGAAGAGGTGGAGTATCCCGGACAGTTGAAGATAACAGTCATAAGAGAAAAGAGAATCGTGGCGTATGCGAAGTGATGAACTTCACTGGTCTTTGAAGTGGCTTTTTGTGTTGGGATTTGCCTTGATCTTAGTTCACTCTGTCGAGAGGATCCCATTCGATCTGGATAATCTGAAGGTGGTTGTTGGAATACCTTCAGGTTCACTGTCGAGGGAGAAAATCGAAGAATTTGGAGTTGTGGAGATTCCACCCGTGGATGGTGGAATCTCCAATTTTATCGTCCTGTGCGATTTTGATAGGATCGATGATAACGATTTGAGGAAGATTTTGAAACACTGCATGAACAAATACGTCATATTCGTCGGTCAACCTCCCCACATAGATGTGACGGATCTGGCGCATATTCTCGATGAATTCAACATAATCACTGGCATCGTGGAATTCGATGAATCGACGGATTACATGTTCAAAGTCACGAGAGTTAGAAGGTTCCACCATAAATTCTTCAGGGTGCACAGGATAAAGAGAGAAGAATACACCAAACTGAAACTCGATCTGAACTCGTCCCTGAAGAGATGGAGAAGAGCTCTTCTGGAAAGAAGTGTTGATCTTCTCTACGTTGAACCTCCCCCATCCAACTGGAAAGTAAATTACGAAAAGTATCTTGAAAAAATTTCGAGCATGTTGAAACCCTTCATGGTCGGAGAACCGAGGATACCGAGCAAGGAATGGAGAACAGTTTATTCCACCATATTGGCTCTCATAGTTGGATTCGCGCTGTTCCAATCTCATTCTTTCATACTTTCCATTCCTTACCTGTTTCTAACGTTGGTTTTTCTCTTTTACAGATCGATTCATAGTTCCGAATTACTCGCGTTGTTTCTCGGAGCCCTCGGTCCCGTATCAATATACAATTTGGGGAGGAGGAAACTCAAAAACAGCTTCATTTCCCTTTTCTTCATGGGCTTCGGAGCGATCACAGTTGGATACACCGTAAATGCCATCTTATCGGATTTTAATCACATCACTCAGCTCTACACTTACAGGGGTGTGAAATTATCCCTGCTACTTCTCCCGTTTCTCGTATTCGTGAGGGAGTTTTTCGATGAGGAAAGTGGATTTCTGAGGAGTGGCGAAAAACTCAAAATGATCGATATTTTTGTTTTCTCTGTGATCCTTGCAGGGGGTGTGTATTACATCCTGAGAAGTGGGAATTATTCGTTTGTTCTGAATGCCGAGAGAAAGTTCAGAGATACCATAGAATCTATTTTCATAATCAGACCGAGATTCAAGGAGATAATAGGATACGCCTTTCTTTTCTTCACCTTGAGAATCAGAGAACGTGGACTTATCGGCAAATACCATTTCATCTTCCCGGTTCTGGGGAGTCTCGGAATCGTTGGAACCGTCAACACTTTCTGTCACATCAAGTCTCCCATCTTCATCGATCTGTACAGAAGTTTCCTTGGAATAATCATCGGATACACGTTGGGTTATGTGTTGATCAACATCTTAGGTATGAAAAATCCCCGGGTGTGGACCCGGGGATCGTGAGCTTTCTCTTCATTTCACTCCGCCATGGAACCGAGGAGATTCAAAAACTCATCGGAGA
>QNAU01000097.1 GCA_003641545.1 Thermotoga sp. | reverse complement strand
GTGCATCGAGTTTTGTCAACGCCTTCGCTATCTCCTCGGTTCCCTTCGCAAAATCATCTATTTCGAAGACACCCATTGGCCCATTCCACACGACCGTCTTCGCATCCTTCAACTTGTTCTTGAACAGTTCTATCGTTTCTGGTCCTATGTCCAATCCTTTCCATCCGCTTGGAATTCCCTCTTCCGCTTTGACAACTTTTTTCTCAACACCTTCTTTTATCTCCCGTGCTATGACGGTATCCACGGGAAGAACGAAATCGACCTTCGATCTCTTGGCTTTATCCATTATTTCCTTTGCAAGATCCAGCTTGTCCTCCTCGACTAAGGAATCTCCCACTTCGTATCCAAGAGCCTTCCAGAATGTGAACATCATCGCTCCACCTATCAGGAAGAGATCCGCCTTCTTCATCAAATTCTCTATGACACCTATCTTGTCGGATACCTTGGCACCACCGAGTATGACGACGAACGGTTTCTCGGGATCCTCCACGACCTTTCCAAGCATCTTTATTTCCTTTTCCATGAGAAAGCCAGCGACACTCGGGATGAATGAAGCGACTCCAACGTTTGATGCATGTGCCCTGTGTGCAGTTCCGAATGCGTCGTTCACGTGTATATCACCGTAGGATGCCAGTTCTTTCGCGAGTTCCGGATCGTTCTTCGTCTCACCCGGATGAAATCTCGTGTTTTCAAGAAGGAGAACCTCCCCTTCCTTCAGCTCATCCACCATCTTCTTCACCTCGTCACCCACCAGATCCGGTGCCATCTTGACGGGTAGCTCGAGTAGTTCGGAAAGTCTATCGGCAACTGGTTTTAAACTCAATTCTGGGACTCTCTTTCCCTTCGGTCTTCCGAGATGCGACATGAGTATCACTTTGGCTTTCCTATCGAGTGCGTATTTTATCGTCGGAAGAGCTGCCCTTATCCTCGTGTCGTCCGCGACCTTCCCGGTTTCCTTATCGATCGGAACGTTGAAATCTACCCTCATTAAAATCCTCTTTCCCGTTATTTCCACATCTTTTATGGTCATCTTTTCCATGTAAAACACCTCCTTCGGTTTATCATTCAACAGTGATTATAACATTCGTATCATCTCACGTATTTCTCCTTTATCCTATCGATCGCTCCGTTGGATCTCATCATCTTCAAAAACTCTTTGAATTCCGGGTGTGATCTCGAGAAACCCACGGTGTACCAACCTTCTTTGAAATCTTCTACATCTTCCCCGTTCAATATTCCATCCGAGATTTTACGTTGAAGGCTCAGAAAATCCACATTTCTGTCCCCGATCCTGTAAATCCTCGTTTCGAGCACTCCGAGATCTTCCTCGAAGGTCAATATCGGTCCACACGCTAAATCTATGTATCCCGATTTCAAAGCTTCGATGAGATCCCTTTCATCATCGAATTTCTCATATTCTAATCTATATCCGTATCTTCTCGCAAAATCTCTGACGATTTCATACTGGATTCCATCGAATCCCCATGGATATTCTTCGAAGAGAAACCGTAGAGGAATGTAACCGACCCTGATCCTTCCCGGTATCTTCAGGATGAGTATGTAAACGAAAGTGGTCAGTATAGCTCCGAGCATGGCTTCCGTTATCGCAACATCCGGTGCGAGATACACCGCGTACGCACCGACCGCTATCGCACTCAAAGCCATCCTCATCAGAACCGCGTGGAAAAGATTCTTCTGCATCACCGTGGTTATGGAAAGAAAGAACATCATCCACAGCAGGAGATTTCCCACGTTCATCTTTTACCCACCTTCGACAGGTAAGCCTTCATCAGCATGTGAGTCAGGTAAGGGGACCATATCACGAGAAAAACGAGGGCGAGCAGAAGTTCCAGATCAGCCATCTTCTCCCATATCAAACCGATGATGACCAACGTCGTCCCAACGACATCGGACAATCCCACGAAGTGAAGTTTCACCTGGAATCTCCTTTCAAAGGTCGCCCTGATCATGCCGACGGTCATGATCGAAACACCGATTATGATCGAAATCATTCCGTATCACTCCCAATCGTGAAGAGTATCATCAAGCTGACACCGGCACCGGATAACATCAAAAAACATATTCCGAGATTCAGAAGGTAATTCTGTGAAAATTTCCACGAAAACAGTGATATTATGACGAAGATCTTGACCGTGATCGACGATAGACCGATCAGTTTGTCCCACATATCCTTTTTCAACATCAGAAGAACGGTGAGGAACAGAGGAATGATGGAAAGATACATCACGAGTTCTCTCATTCCTCTCTCCTCCGGATTCTCGGTATCAGGACGTGCGAATGTATCCCATCTTCATCCTCGAAAACCGCAACAGATTTCGGGGTCAACGTGATCTTCAGGATGTTCTCCAACCCGCGTTTTTCGTATATCACGAATGTTTCATCGTTTCTGAGAAATACCATGGTGAACCCTTCAAACACTGCTTTTGGAAGGTTCACCATGAGTGAGAATACCATGCCCAAAACTCTTCCCCAGTTTCTCATTCCCGTGAAAAGGTGTGAGATGACCCCACCCAAAATGGCGAAGATGAGCATATCGGGATCAACCTTCCCATGAAGCGTGGTCATGAGAAGGGTTGAGATGAAAATCGATATCACGAGATCAACCACAGTATCATCCCCAGAATCAACGTGGAAATCACGAAAAGATTCACCTCGATTCTCTCCAGAGGATTCCTCAGCTCCTTCAAGTTTTTTCCGATCATCCTGTGGAGAAGAAATCCCACGATGAAAAGAAGAAAAGATTGTATGAAACTCTTCATCCTGAATTCGAAGAGGACCACACCACCACCGATCACGAGGATCGAGAAATAGAGATTGTGCAAATTTTCCTTGATACCACCCCAACCGGAAATTTTCGGTCTCCTCGAGATCAACTTCGAGAACGAAACCGAGGTTCCGATCGACGCCAGTATGAGAAAGAACCTTTCGAAGTTGTATGTGTTCTTGAAGAGAGAAGATTTGGCGGCGTAGCCAATCGTTCCAGGAATTCCAATTATGCTGAAGGAACCGAGGATCAGGAATATCCAGGGAAAGAGGTTCAGTCTCTTTCCCATCTCGTCGAATCTCTCGGAAGGTAGTTCATCCGCTAAGATGAAGAGCCAAGATTTGAACAGCGCATGCGCGAAGGCATACATGGGTGCGGTTTCAACGTTCGACATTATGAATCCCAGCTGGGACAAGGTGTGATTCGCCAGCATCCTCTTGAAAGATTTGGATGTGATGGCGAATATGACAGCCAGAAAGGATGAGATGGCGGATACCTTGGTGATCCAAGGTGTGATGGAACTGAAGGGTTCGAAACTCAGTATTCTGAGAATGGAAAAGATCCCACCCTTGACTATGACTCCGGATAGGATGGCGGATATTTCACTTTCAGCCGAGGAATGCGCGGATGGTAACCACATTCCGTAGAGGAAGAATCCGGTTCTCACCAAAAGGCCCGTGAAGATCAAGACGAGCGATACGTTCGATACCCTCAGAATTTTGGTCAAATCGAAGGTTCCATTCTGCATGTAAACCATACCAACACCCAGAAGATAGATGTTCATACCCACCGATCCAAATATCATGTATTTCACGGATGACCAGAACTGTTTCACCTTCCCTCCGGATGATATGAGTATCATGGTCTCAAGGGATAAAAGCTCCAAGAGAACGTAGATGTTGAACAGATCGGCGGATGCGTAGAGGAAATTCAAAGTTATGAATGTGAGAACGAACGGGAATCGAATCTTCTTCTTTCCCCTCATCTTCAAACTCACACCGAGGAAGACGAGCACATTCATGAGAACGAACAATCTCGATGTATCATCGAATACGATGTGCACCCCACCGATGCCCTCGAAAATTTCATCCATATTCTTCATGAATGGGAGAAAGAACATGAAGGATACGAAAAAGAATATTTGGAGGTTCTCCAATCTTCTCAACAGGACAAGAAGAAACAGGATGAAAAGATACACGAAGTTTAAAACGAGGAACATCAGGTTCCCACCTTTTTCTCTATGTCATCCACCTTCACCTTCTTCGTTCTCTCTATGACCATCGCGGTCAGGGCTATGGAGAGGGAGAGAGTTGAAAAACCGATGACTATGGCGGTCACTATGACAGCCTGTGGAATCGGATCCACGAAATCCAAATTCATCTCATCCAAGGAATGTATTATCGGTGGAAAGGATCCGGACATCTTCGATATGAGAACGAAGAAACACACCATCCCTGTGTTCATGATGTCGAGGGATATCAGCTTCATCACGATGTTCCTGTTGATCATGATCCCAGAAAATCCGGTGAAGATCACCAACAGCACCGGGATGAATTCGATCATTTCAGTGCCTCCAAAGCGACTGCGGATGCCCCAAGAATTCCCGCATCGTTCAAGAGTGGACTCACAACGAGTTCATAGGTCGATACGAAGGATGGCATGACCTTCATCTCCACCCTTTTCTTCAATTCATCGAAGAAAACGTCCGAGCCTCTCGATATTCCTCCTCCGAGTATCACTATCTGGGGGTTGAATATGTGTATGAAATTTGCTATTGCGGTGCTCATCGCATCTATGAATCTTTCGATGATTCTCGTGGCGAGAGGATCATTCTCCCTGAAGGCGTCAAAGATTTCCTTCGCACCGAGAACCCCCCTATCCTTCTCCAACTGGAAAATTTTGGAGTTCGGAAATTTTCTTCTTCCCTCGTTCGCGAACCTCACCATCGCACTGCCTGATGCGATAGCCTCGAGACAACCGTAATTTCCACATCCACATAAAGGCCCATTTGGTTCCACCA
Source organism: Thermotoga sp. (assembly GCA_003641545.1). GTDB lineage: Bacteria > Thermotogota > Thermotogae > B21-G9 > B21-G9 > B21-G9. Next base: position 562 of record QNAU01000097.1, on the reverse strand, counting down.
CGGTGTGTCCGAGTTCGGCACCTATTCCATCGTGTCCCTTTATCAGGATGTTGTGGCTTATCACACCTCCCCCTATTCCAGTCCCGAGGGTCAACAGAACGATGTGCTCCTTGTTCTTTCCAGCTCCGAACCATTTTTCACCCAGAACGGCAGAGTTGGCATCGTTCTCCACGAAAACCTGAAAAGAGGAGAGCCTTTCGAACTCAGCCTTCAATGGAACATTCTCCCAGCCGGGAAAATTGGGGGAGAATCTTATCACACCATTTTCGTGATCTATGGAACCGGGTGAACCTATGCCCACGGCGGATATTTCCACGGCATTTCTGGTGATCAATTCTTCCAGCATCTCAACCATCCTTTTCACAACACCTTCAAAGCCCAAATCCAGCTTCGTTTCGAACTCGATCTTGTCTATTATTCCATCCTTCTCATCCACTATCCCCATCTTGATCATCGTTCCACCGAGATCGATACCCGCAACCTTTCTCACATCACATCACCTTTCCTTTCCTCTGGTTTCATCCCCCTGTCTATAAGGTATCGGGACGTATTGGACGGAGGG
>QNAU01000096.1 GCA_003641545.1 Thermotoga sp. | reverse complement strand
TGTGGCCACATATCTTCATTCACTTCACCTTTCCCCTTGTATCCTATCACCTGCATTCGACCTGATAGAAACGCATGTTTTCGATCTTCAAGGCGGTCAACTTGCCTCCATAGACACATCCAGTATCTATACCGATCTTGTCCTTCATCACCAAAGGTTTTTCGAATGGAGTATGTCCGAAGATGATCTTGAAACCTGGAAGGGGATCCGAACTGTATATGAACTCATCCCTTATCCATGTCAGATCGAATTCTGATTGATCCTCAAGAGGAATACCTGGTTTAACACCCGCATGAACGAAGAGAAAGTTGCCCAGGATGTGATAGTAGATGGTGGACGATATGAAATCTATGTGATCCCCAGGTATGCTGGCGATCGAGCCGTAACTTCTCACCGTTGCGAAGGCACCGTTGTAATACCACAGTTCAACATCTTTTCCATGTAGAACCGCGTTCAGGAACATTTCTTCATGGTTTCCCCGGATGAAAATGCATCTGTATTCTTTGGAGAGCGAAATCAGAAAATTTATGACACCTTTGCTGTCCGGTCCCCTGTCTATGTAATCACCGAGGAATATTAACTCATCTTCCGAAGATAACGGAAGGATGTTGAAGAGCTTCTCGAGTGAATCAAGGCATCCATGTACATCACCTATGGCATATACAGCCAAATCTTACACCTCGTATACGAAGAAACTCCCGTCTGGAATGATCACATAGACCTCACTTCCAACATCGTAAATGTTCTGGGAATTAACAAAAAGCGGATCATTGCTTTCCTCTATTTCTATCTCGTATCTGTATTTTGAACCCATGTACAACCTACCCATTATCTTCCCACTTATCGTTAAACCTTTTTCTTCCTTCGGTTCTTCAGACGATATGGTAACTTCATCCGATCTTACGACGATCCTCGCATACTTCGAACCAGCGGGAAGATTAAAGGTTCTGTTCCCGATTTGGACCTTTCCATCCTTTCCGTGGACAATTATGACGCTGTTCGTTCCTATGAAATCAGCCACGAAGAAATTGGCTGGATTTCTGTAAACTTCCTCGGGTTTCCCAACCTGTAAGACCTTTCCAAGATGCATGATCGCTATCTTATCTGCTATACTCAACGCCTCCTCTTGATCGTGCGTGACGTATATGGTCGCAAGGTTCAACCTCTTCTGGAGAGCCTTTATCTCGAACCTTATCCTCATTCTTATCTTTGCATCCAGGTTGGACAAAGGTTCATCCAAAAGGAGAAGCTCCGGTTCAACGACGATGGCTCTGGCGAGTGCAACTCTCTGCTGCTGTCCTCCCGATAATTGATTCGGTTTCCTGTTCACCAGATCCTCTATGTCGAGAAGTTTCAGAATCTTGTGAACCCTTTCCTCTATCTCATCTTTCGGCAGTTTTCTCAGCTTCAAACCGTACGCGACATTGTCGAACACGTTCATGTGAGGCCAAAGGGCGTAATTCTGAAAGAACATGGCAACATTCCTCTTCTCCGGTGGAAGATTCGTTATATCCCTTCCATGGAGTTTTATACTTCCCGCATCCAATTTTACGAAGCCAGCGATCGATCTCAGAAAGGTTGTCTTTCCAGATCCACTCGGACCGATGACCGCGAGGAGTTCCCCCTCCTCAACATCTATCGAAACATCATCCAGAGCATGCACTTTTCCATAGTATTTCTTCAAATTTCTCGTTTCCAGAACAACCATCGTTTCAACCTCCCAAACCTGCTATGTATTCCGCCTTCAGATATCTCTCTATTATTACCATGAATATTATCGATGGGATGATCAGGAGTATGGCTATCGCGGATGCTATCTGAAGATTGTATCCCATACTCGCGGTGTACATCAACACCGTTGCGGTTTGGATGAAAGGTGCACCTATGAAGAAAGCAGCGGTGAATTCACCCATCGACCACAGAAAAACGAAGATGGAAGATGCGATCAATCCTGGAACTGCCAAGGGTAAAGTTATGGTCAGAAAAGTTCTGAACCTGCTCGCTCCGAGATTTCTGGCGACTTGTTCGAGTTCGACTGGTATGGCTTTGAAAGTTGCTGTGACTATCCAGACTGAGAACACTAAGGATGCCATCGTGTGAGCGAGTATTATACCCCACATGTTTCCACCCAATCCTATCTTGCTGAACGTGGATGCCAGATTTATGAATATAGGTAGCTGTGGAAAAGCCTGAGGCATGAGGAAAAGAACGAGTAAGATTCTTTCAAGCGGTATTCTGTATCGAGCGAAACCGTAAGCTGCTGGGATTGCCAGAGCAAGCGAAAACCCGACCGTTATGATTGCTATCGTCAGACTGAGCAATATGGAGTCGAGGACTCTTCCCTGTGAGAAGACCTGTTTCCAAAATCTCAAACCGAAATCCTGTGGTATAGGGCTGGGCCAATACCACCTCTCCGCGAAACTCCACAGCACAACTCCCACGAGTGGACCTATGAGTATGACCAGGATGAGAAGGATGGCGATCACCCTGAGCGTTACTCTCCACGGATTCATCTTCAAGCTTTCAGTCCCCCTCTTTCAGCCATCATGAATTTCAAATAGTAGACTGCCAATCCGAGAACTATCAAGTAGGATATGACTCCGAGAGCGTTGGCAACACCCCAATCCCTGAAGTAGTTGACTCTGAACATCATATCTACCGTTATCATGTTCGGTTTGTTCGGTCCGACCATCAGGGGGATCGTCAAACTGCTTATCGTTCTGACGAATGTTAGAACCAGTGCTACCATTATGGATGGTCTCGTCAACGGTATCATTATGTCCTTTATCACCTTCCACTTCGAACTCCCAAGATTTATGGCGGCTTCTATGTAAGAATCATCCAGTGCCCTGAATGCACCGAGAATTATGAGGGTCGAGAACGGTGTCATGACCCAGACAAAGGTTATCACAAGACCAACCCACGATCCGGATAATCCAGGCAATTCCTTCATACCCAGTAGCCTCGTGAGAAGGGAGTTCAGTGTGCCGTGTGGTGCTAAGAATATTCTCATCGCGTGTCCCACGATGAGAAATGGGATGAAGAGCGGAAGACGATACATGTAATCCAGAAATTTCCACTCCTTGAATCTCAGATAACTGGATATGATTATGGAGATCACGAAGGTTATACCAACCGTTATCGCGGTTATGAAAAGGGTATACAGTATGTCCTTCAGATACAGATCGAAAACCTTCTTATAGTTGGCAAAGGTAAGGACTCCCTCATCCGTTGTGAAACTCACAGCTATGGATCTCACAAGAGGATATATGTAAAGGACTGCAAGTATGGTCAACGCAGGTAAGATCAACAGAAAACCCACCGTGCTCTTCTCTCTTTCGTCCATTGAATCACCCCTGATATTACCAAGTAGATGGGGATCCCATCCGGGTAAGTAAGATGGGATCCCCATGAGGATGGATCATTTTTCAACCCATCTCTCGTATGCCTCCAGCATGTCCTCGAAATATCCGGTGAGTGGGAATGGTTTACCGTACTTCAGAAGATCATCCGGTTTTATATCTCTGTAGAGACTGTTCAATGTCTCTTTGGATAGATACGGTTTTACGTATTCATCACCTATCGCAGGATACCAGTTGAACTTTTCAACTATGAATTTAGCGTGTATCTTCGGGGAGGAGACGAAATCTATCAATCTCAGAGCATAATCCGCATTCCTGGCTTTCAACGGAATCGTGTAGTGCATCGGTTGTCCAGGCATACCGGGCGCTGGGATGAGGAGCTTTATCTTCGGATCCATTCTTCCTTCCCTTATCCAGGTGTAGAACATGTCGACCCACACCGGTCCCATCCATATTTCACCACGATTTAGCATGTCGAGGGTTCCCGCATTTCCGGATGTCATGGTGACGTATTTGTTGAACTCCTTGAGTTCCTTGAATATGGCTTCCCAATCTTCCTCATACTTTTTGTCGTATGGTCCGTTCATCAGAACATCCGGATTCTTCGATTTCCAGTACAGCCAGCCCGCGACGAAGGATATACCCGATGCACCATGTTTTATACCGTTGTATCCAAATTTTCCAGGGTGTTCCTTAACCCACTTAACGAGCTCCTCATACGATTTGGGAGGATCTTTCACGTAATCCGGATTGTATGCAAGGGCGGTTTGACTGTGGAACATTGGCATGACGTATCCATCTATGTTCACTCCGAGAGCCATCTTGTCGGTGTTTCTCACAGTCAGTCTTTTCGCTATGAGAAAGTCCGTGAACTTTCTCAGAAGTCCCTCCTTCAAAGCCCAAACCACTCCAATTTCGTGCAGAATGGCTACGTCTATATCCCACTTGTCCTTGCCGGATTCTTTCTCTATCCTCAGCTTATCAACTATTGCCCTTGAACCTGCAGGACCTGGTCCCGTGCCTATGACGTAGACCCTGACGTTGGGATACATCTTTTCAAACAACGGCGCTATCTCGTATTGGAAGAAATCGACCATGTTCTGATCTCCCGCGACAAGCATCCTGAGCCTCACTTTGACCGGAACATCCTCCTGTGCGAAACTCAAAGCGGGAATCACCATAAGAACGAAGACAAGGGAAAGGATCAGGTAAAACTTCCTCATGGATAACACCCCCCAAGGTTATGATGTGAGTCAAAAAATATTTTATCACATCGAGGGCATTATTCGTAAATATTTTTCCATAGAAATGAAAGTAAACGAAAGATAAAGTGAAAACAGATACAATCAACCTTCGATTTTCTCGAAGCCCCAAAGAAGGTTCATTTCATAGGAGAGGATTATCAGAGCAGTCAAAAGTGCGGTTTCGAATCTCAAGGTCCTGAAGCCGAGGTTCATTCCCCTGGATCTTTCGAGCAATTTCTGAAGTTCGTTATGGGAGAATCCACCTTCCGGTCCTGCCAGAAGAACGACATTTCCTCCATTCACTGAATCCAGCAGTTTTCTCGGACTGACACCATCTTTGGAGAGATGAACCAAGGTTGTGGCGTTTTCGTTGCACCAATCAAGCAATTCAGCGAGGTTGTTGAAATTCAACACCTTTGGAAAAAATGGGGTTTCGCACTGTTTTATAACATTTCGCACGAACAACTTTATCTTCCTTTCACCGACTTCAAAGTTCGATCTATCCATCCTGCAGGTGATTAGAAGATCTGCTCCGAGTTCCACCGATTTCTCAATCGCGAATTTCATTCTACTCCATCTGGAATGAGGGATGCACAGTCCGAGGGATCTTTCTCGCCTTCTCCTGTAAGATTCTATCCCCTGGATTTTCGCTTTCGAAGTTAACTTCTTCCTGTCGATCTCCGTTAAAACGCCGGAGAATATTTTGCCATCGCCATCGGTGAATCTCAAAAAATCCCCAGGTTTCATCCTGAGGACCAACATATGCTTGACCTCATGTTCATCGAATTCCGCCATCATTCTTTTC
>QNAU01000095.1 GCA_003641545.1 Thermotoga sp. | reverse complement strand
TAATCTAAGGAACGAGAAACTGAACCGTTTGAAGGAAATGTTGGAGAATGAACCTCTTCAGGAGAGAGAGGAAAATGTTTGATCAGCGAACCCTTCTCAATTTTGATATTCCTAATGGGAGGATCTGCAAAGATGAACCCTGTTCAAGATGCGGAATGAACCCACCTTATCATTCATGGGACTGTGGAATGAATGATATGCAAAAGGCCGAGTGGTTAGAATTGGTAAGATCCACTGGTCCGTGTGGGAAGATAGCCTGTGGCATTATTCAAACTGAAACTTGCAGGAGATGTGATAATCGATTAGAAAGACTACTGGAGGATATGGAGGCTCAGTAACTTTACATTCGAAAGTGATGTGTTACATATGACATATATTAATAATATAATCATTTTATATTGGAATTATTTTGATAAAGACATAGTGGTCAGTAAGACGCTTTTTATCAATCCAATCTATTACTTCATAACGATTGAACGGTATGTAAAAACGACCGTCTTTAAGAAAAGACGGGAATTCTATACTTTCGGAAATTTTTTTCCCATCGTGAATCCAAAGTTGAATATAATATTCTTTCTCAGTAGAATTATACAAATTTGTTCTCTCTTCTTTAGATTGCGAAAGCAAATTTGGATTATCCAATTCTATAAAATATTTGTTCATATTTGTTTTACGAATTATTCCAATATTACGATTGTTAGATTGCATCAATTCCCACCTTCCATTATTCTCACTAAAGGTTTTAAAGCAATGCTTGCAAATCAACCTTCTTTTAATTTCGACAACATCATTTATATGTTGTTTGATAGTTCGTATAGAATCTATCACAGTATTCTCAGAGCCACAAGATGGACATTTAATGGACATTCTTTTCACCTCTTGAATGGATATTATTCTTTCTCATTAATAATATTGTTGACCTATTGGAGGTGGTAGAATCCATCCAACAACCTTAAACCTTTACAGGAAAGAGATTTCCAGACTGAAAGAGAGAGATCCAGAAGCTCCTAACAGGGAGATATACAAACAGCTTCAAATCTCCGAATCGTTCTATTATCGGCTGCTCCGATACATCAAATCGGAACAAGAATCTGAACTATAGTTCAGTAATATTTTTTAGTTGTTACCAATAATTTGGTAAGCGGATGCACTCTGTAATTCTCCGGAGGTATGCGCAATGAATCGCAAGATAACCCTGGTTTTCCTGGTTTTGACAATCGCACTTTGTGGTATCATGGCAAGCTCACAGCTGGCCATGGGTGAAGAGACTGTATCGGATCACATGATCAAGGATGTCGGAGCGACATCCAACAACACGACAGAGGAAAAAACCACTCTTGAGAGCATGGTTGAGGGCCTGTTCGAACGGATCTTCGGAATTATTGGAGATGTGATCGATTTCATTTTCATGGTGATCACAGCTCCATTCCGGGCGTGGGCAAATGTCTGGACCGGATGGGGAAGTTCTCTCGGGTCATGGTATGGCCCCTTGCTGGCCACTGGCATAATCCTTGGTGTGGTGGCAATGTGGCGGTTCTGGAATTACATGGATAAAAAGCTCGCAAAGCATTAACGCTACAATATGAGGTGATATCGTGAAACTAAGTAAGAAACGACTGGACGCAATCCTGAACGTGGTTGCCCTTGCGTTCCTGTTCCTGATAGTCCCAGGAATGGTTTACGTGGGTAACGCTTGGAACGGCTTCCTGGGGTCAACCTATGAATGGGACGCCCAGGAGAATGCTACATCTCTGTATCAGGGACCCGTCATAGACGGGGACAGCTCGGAATACCGGATGGCTTCCGTCAACGATACCGGAGATGTTGAAGAAACACCTGTCTGGGATGTTTCGAGTGACTGGGATCAGGTAACGATCGTGAACACTGGCGCGCAGGTCAAACTGATCATGAACCTGAACATCACCGCGAACGAACTGCTCAACTCGAAATACTATTCCCTGCGGGTGAAGACCAACGGGACGCAGCCCTTGAAGATCTCCTGTTTTGCGGTCAAGTTCGATGGTGTGACCTTGACACAGCAGCAGATAGATGAATCCATCACTGTAAGGAACGGATCCAGAACGGCCTATTTCAACTGGACCCCTGCGGAGATCCTGCAGGTGGAGACCCTGCTCAACCCTGAGCTGGATGATGAGACATATCTCCAGCTGGTGTTCGAGTCTTCTTCATCGACTGACAACCTCACAACTGGAGACGTGATCCAGTATCAGATCCATCTGGGGAAACCGTCCAATGTTTACACGTTCTCATCGATCCAGATCCTGAGAGGTGTGGCGACCATTGGAGGTATCCTCTTCATCATGTGTGCGTTCGCTTCAACGTCCGCATGGAATCCCCTCTCGGGGAATGATGCTTTTGCGAAAGCGAAGAGATCATACAGAAAGAGAAAAGCAAGGAAGACACCCAAGAGAAAGTCTTCCAGGAGAAGGAGGTGATAACCATGCTCGACCCGTTCACAATTGGTATCCTCCTGGTGTTCCTGGTGGTCGGAGCAGGAGCGTTCATGCTCATTGCTGGCCTGACCCCTTCCACGTTCGGCATCGGAAAAACTCTGGGTCTCTCCAGTGTAGCAGGGTTCTTCGGGTCCGGTCTTTCCATGTATTCGGATACATGGAATTACCTGGTTTCCTGCGTGTATGGAGCACTCGGGTTCTACGGATGGCTGTTCGTGTTCGGTCTGCTCGCCCTTGTGGGTGTGTGGATATGGAACGGAATCCAGGACATTTCCAAGAACAGGCCCATCGGCATAGTGGACTGATCAGGACGGTGATCCTGTGAAACTCTCCCCCCGCTTCACAGTTGTTTTATTCTGTATAGTGGGGGGTATTTTTTTTTCTGTAGGTTCAGCAAACGCCAAAGAATCGATCTATGATGGCACAGAATTGAACCAGGATAAGAAACCCACTCCGATAATTATGGCCAAAGAAAGATTCCAGGAAGACCTGGAACAATTGTTCTCTCTGGATATCGGGGATTATGTCAAGAAACCTGATGGATCGATATTCGATGTTGATTTCAAGGACATGAAAGCGAAGATCAATATGTATGTATTCTGGGACTACATCAAGATGATTCCGGAGGCTGTCATGAAGGTATTCTTCGGGAAAATGCTCGAAACGATCGACGTGATTCTCTCAGGGTTCAATATTCTGCTTGTATCTTTCCTTGAACTGATAAACTTCTGGCAAGCGACAACATACAATATGCTGGGCATTGAATGGCAGTTCACCGATGGCGCATACTCCGAGGGCGATCATATCTACTACCGCCTGGTGGAGATCTATGTTCCAGAAGGAGAATCTGCTTCCATCATGCAGTTCATTCATTACATTTACGGATTCATGATAGGTCTCATTCTCATGTTGTTGGGAATCAAGATCGCTGATATTATCCTCGGAATGTTCGGGTTCGATATTCCGCTGATTTGAGAGGTGAAAAGATGGTATGGTTCAGTAAACAGAAGGTCCTGATCATGGGGATTGTGGTAGCATTGGCAGGAGCGTATCTGCTCGGATGGTTCGATATTCTGATAGCTCTGGCCAGAGGCGAACCGATGCCGTCAACTGTTAGTCTCCCTCAGTCCATCGGAGGGTTATTCCTCACCGGTGGGACCTGGTTGATGAAGATGTCTTCAAAGTTTGCCAAATCCAGGGAGGTGTGAAGTTGAAGTTCCGGATCAAGAAAATCAAGAAAAGTTCCATCAATAAACTTAGACAGAAGGATCTCATCATATCGATCATAGCATTGCTGTTCCTGTTCGTCGGTGTCCCAGGCTATGTAAGCTTGCTGAATAGCTGGAACCAGGACATCAGCAATCCTGGAGAATACATTCCAATAGGCCAGAACGAGACGGGGAACTACACAGTCGAATCGATCCCGGGCAGTATTGGATCATACTCGATCATGAGCTATTATTATGATGATGGCGGAACGGATTCCGATCTGTATCCTCAAACTGCCATAATATGGGGTGATTCGAACAATACCCTGGTGGTGGAAGGTGATCACGACCATTATGATATCTATTTCATCACACCATGGCATATATCGGATCTTATCCAGAACAATACCCGATCATTCAAGATCAAGGTCCAACTCCCCAGAGCAGCCACATATTATGACGAAATAAATCATAAGGAATCCAATTTCAGAATAGAGTATTGGGATGATTCGGATGGTGTCATTCATCAGACATATTCCACATCGAACATGTATGGCCAGATAAAGTTCGATGGAGGATCCATTGTAAATGGATACTGCAACCGATCCGTTCTGGATCTCATGGTGGACCGTGCGACCCATGGCGATGATAGAGTAGTGTTCACTATTCGATTGGAAGGTAATGATTACCTGAGAGTAGGGGACGTTGTCACGTTCAGTTATTCGTATTATGAGCTCTCGGATACTGAAGTTCCGGAGAACAAAGCGCTGCAATGGGGAGGAGCCATCGGTGGAATAGTGCTCGGATTACTTGCGCTCGGATCAACAACTGCATGGAATCCACTGGACCCGAAACATCCCGGATGGGTAGATCTACAGCTGAAGAAGTTGTTCAACAGGAGGAAAAGGAAATGATATTGAAACCACTGTTGGAGGCGTTCTCATCCATTGACGCAACCTTGACATTCCTGGTCATTTTCGGTTTGACTTTCCTCTTCACGGTCCAGATCATTGCATGGGTGACCCCTCCGAACCCTCGGTTCCTTCATGCAATCGGAATCGGTCTTCCCATTGCTGCACTAAACACCTGGGCAGTCTATTCATATCTCCCATTGGCTCCCTCCCTGATCAGAGCTGCAATGAATGGGGTCTATGATAATTGGGGTTATGTCTGGGTGTTTTCCCTGGTGCTGCTCTGTATGGTGTTCCTGATGAACGCCTGGACATCCTGGAGCTCCAATAAACCATTGGAGGTGATCCAGTGAAGAATAAACTCATTGCTGGCCTCTTTTCCCTTGCCTTGATCCTACTGGTCGCAATAGGGCCGTTATGGTCGGCTGAGAAACTGGAAGAAGTGGAAACTTCAAGATCTGGCCTAATCCCGTTTACTCAAGTGATCGAACAACACAACAACACAACAATCACCACATACAGCCCTTTCTGGGAGAGCAATGAGGATAATAAAGGATATATTTATTGGTCCAATGAACCATTGGCGGGTATTGGGTATTGTGTACGTCAGGATACCGGAAGTAATACGGCTATAAATATCCCTGGAACATTCAACGTTTCGGGCTATGAGGATGTATATAATTATGGGCTGGTGGATGGTGGGTATGTTAATTCAGGTCTTATGTATATTCATTTGTATTATACCCTGGACTTCGATTATTTGAATACACACAATATTAATACATTTTATTTAATGGTCGATATGGAGGATTATGATTACAGTCCTTTGCGTTTCATTGTCAGAAATG
>QNAU01000094.1 GCA_003641545.1 Thermotoga sp. | reverse complement strand
GTTTCCAATCATCAGAGTTTGCTCGATATACCGTTGATCCTTGGATACGTCGATCCATCCATTCTCTTCGTCGCGAAGGAGGAAGTTCGGAAGATACCGATGATAGGAGCCTTCGTCAAGGAAATGGGAGGGGTTTTCATAGATAGAAAGAACACCGTGAATGCTGCGAAGGCTCTCAAGAGTGTCGTTGAGAGGATAGAAGAGGGAAGGAACGTTGTGATATTTCCCGAGGGGACGAGAAGTTACAACGGCGAGTTGGGAAATTTCAAGAAGGGTAGCCTGAAAATAGCCATGAGAACGGGGGCAAAAATAGTTCCAGTTGCTTTGGATGGAACGTTCAAAATAACACCCAAGGGTAGCATCTTCGTCAGACCGGGGGAAGTCAAATTGATGGTGGGAGATCCTATGGATCCGAAGGACTTCAAAACCGAAGAAGAACTGAGAAATGCGGTCAGGGAAAGGATTCAATCTCTTCTTTTCTCCATGAGAGGAGGTGATGAAGATGGGGAAGCTCAGGTTGGCGAAGATAAAAGCTTTGCTCATGGATAAAACTACCAATTCCCCGATAGTCATACTGGAGGTTGAGGGAACAAGCAGAGTCATCCCCATTTGGATAGGAAATTGTGAAGCCTGGGTCCTGGCGATGGCACTCGAGAAGATGAGTTTTCCGCGACCTCTCACCCACGATCTCCTTCTGAGCTGTGTGGAAAATTTGGATGCGAAGCTGGAGAAAGTTGTCATACACTCCGTCAAGGACAACACCTATTATGCAACACTCTACATCGTCAGAGGTGACGGAGGAGAACCACTGGAGATAGATTCACGTCCATCCGATGCGATGGTTCTGGCTGTTAAGACCGGAATACCGATATTCGTGACCTCGGATCTCATAATAGAGAATGGGATAGAGTTGTTCGAGGATGAGAGTGAAGAAGATAAAGAATTCAAGAAATTTGTGGAAAATCTGGACATAGATCAGTTCAGGAAAATCCTCGAGAATAGAAAAGAAAAGAAAGAAGAGGAGGATGAGAGCTGAATGCACTTCATCTGGAAGAAGATCAAATACGTGAGAATGTTGAGCGAAGCTGAGAGGATCTTGTCTGGGCTACCCATCACGCGAATCGAACACGATCTTTCGAGATGCGAGGAACAGATGGCTGATGTGGGAGTGATCCAGATAGAGTATGTGAAAATGAGAAATGTTAAAGATTTCATACTCACGTCTCTAAACCTCATCAGGGATCTCGTTGTCAAGGGATGTGATTTCATAGTTCTTCCGTATGGATTACACGGCTTCTTGTTTCATGATCCGAAGAATCTGAAGGATCTGGAGAGAATCTCCGAGATATTCTCCGAAATATTCTCGAAGATCGCGAAGGGATTTGGAATATGGATATACGGAGGAGAATTCCGGTTCAAATTCAAAGATAGAACGCACAGGAGATTCTTCCTGTTCTCTCCATCCGGAAAAATCGAGATGAGGACTTTAAGCACTGAGATGGAGAATCCACCGATATTTGAGACGGACAGATTTTCTTTCTCCCCCATGTCATCCGAAGAGCTGAAGTTGTATGAGTTCGTGAAGATGGCTGTGATGAAGGGTGTGAAGATTCTCATTCAATCGGATCATCCAAGTGGAAATTCGAAGGGTCTGGAAGAGAGGAAGGGCTTGTGGTCGAGATGTCAGCAGTTCAACATCTACGGTGTGAGTGCTTACATCGTTGGAAATACTCCTTGGGGCGTGCTGAGGGGGCAGTCTGGAATATACGGTCCATACTGGATTTTCAAGGATGGGGTGGTTAAAAAAGCGAAGGAAGATTTTGGAACTTCATTGATTCATGCTAAGTTGAAGAAAATAACGGGAAAGAACGACAGATTATCCACAGCCCTCAACTATGGAAGGATACTGGAGGTCATGTTCAAAGAGTAAGTATTTCACCATCGGGGTGATCGGTGTTGGAAAGGTTGAGATACGGTGCACACATGCCGACATCCAAGGGGATTCACAACGTTCCGAAGGAAACAAGAGAGATAGGTGGAAATGCATTTCAAATATTCAACCATAGTCCCAGATCCTGGAAGGTGAAGGAACTGGAAGAAGCCGTTGTGGGAAGGTTCAGAAGAGCCATGGATGAAAACGGGATAGATCTGGATTCCGCATTCGTGCATTCCGGATATCTCGTCAACTTAGCCGGTCCGAAGGAGGATATTTGGAGGAAATCGATAGATCTGTTGGTAGAAGAGGTGGAGTTGACGCACAAACTTGGATTGAAATACGTGAACATACATCCGGGGAGTCATCTGGGGGATGGGGAAAGGAAGGGAATCGAGAGAATCGTCAGAGCGTTGGAAGAGGTGCTTGAAAGAACACGGGATCTCGGAGTGATGATACTTCTGGAGAACGTTTCACCGAAGGGTGGGAACATCGGATACAAGTTGGAACAGTTGAAGGAGATAATGGATCTTTTGGGTTCAGACAGGATAGGTTTAACCTACGACACGTGTCATGGTTTCGATGCTGGATACGACATAACGACAAAGGACGGTGTTCGAAAACTTCTCCATGAGATCGACAGTTTGTTCGGTTTGGACAAATTGAAGATGATACATCTGAACGACTCGAAGTATCCCCTTGGGGTTCCGAAGGATAGACACGAGAACATAGGTAAGGGATTCATAGGACGGGAAGGATTCAAGACCTTCCTTGAATTTGAACAAATCAGAAGTGTTCCTCTGATACTCGAAACCCCAGGTTCGAATCTCGAACACGCGGAGGATCTCGAGGTTCTGAAAGATATACTGAAAGAGATAGGAGTAATATGAAGAATGGATGGAATCTTTCTAAGGAAATCGTTGGAAAAGATAAAAGGTATCGAAGATGAGAAGCTCGAACAGATATATCAGTCGGGAAATCGAATCTGTTTCCAAACTGAGGGAAATTTCCTCCATTTTTCTCTGAACCATCTTCTGCCCTTTATATCCATCTCACCGAGGATGAGCTTTTCTCCCGATGAACCGAAGGGATTCGTGATGTTTCTAAGAAACACGGTGAAAAATTCCAGAATCCTTTCGATCGAACAGATGGGATACGATCGTGTGATTATCATCGCTCTGGAAAAGATGCATTACGGTGTGCGAAGAAGGTACGAGATGGTGGTGGAGTTGATGGGCAAATTTTCGAACATGATCTTGGTGGATGTGGAAAGAAGAAAGATTCTGATGGCTCACAGAAATTTGAAGACCAAATACAGGGAAATCCTACCCGGCGCAACTTTTGAGCATTATCCGAGGAGACAGATGAATCCATACCTCATGAGATCTGAAGATCTGATTGGTCTCAGATTCGCTGAACTCTACGGGAAGGTGGAAGGATTCTCAAGATTGCTCATGGATGAAATCAAACTTAGGTGTGGCATTTCGAATGATCAGATTATCGATCGAGACATCGCTGAATCACTCATTCATAAAATCCACGCGTTGATCGAAGAAGCGATGAACACACCGGGTGTGTATCTCTATGAGGATGAGGAAAAGGTTTACGTATCTCCTTTGAAACTCAAACATCTTGAAAAGATGAGATATGAACATCACGATGAAATCCACGAGGGCCTTGAAACTGCCCTCAGCAGGATCGAACACAAGATGGAGAGTACACAACTCGTGAAGAGAATACTCGCGGAGATTGGTATCAGAAAGAGAAAGATGGAGAAATTGCTGAGCACTTTGAAAAGCGAGTACGAGAATTCCAGAGAGTATGAAAGATACAGAAAATTCGGGGAGATTCTGAAGGCGAATCTCAAGACTGCTGTGGTTGAATCGAACTCGGCTATCTGTTTCGATTGGGAAAAAGGTGAGAACGTCGAAATACCTATCGATCCCAAAAAGAGCGTTATGGAGAATGCTCAGGTTTACTTCGAGCGGTATAGAAAACTGCTCAGGAAGATGAGGATTCTCGAGGAGAGGATCGAGAAAGTGGAGGATGAACTCGAAGAGCTGGAAAATATTGAAAAATATGTCAATCTGACGAGAGATCTTGAAGAACTGCGCGAGTTGGAAATTAAAGTTCTCGGAAAAACGAAAAGAGATGAGATGAGAAAGACCGATGAAATGCTCGGTGTTTTGAGATTCGAAAAGAATGGGTTCACCATACTCGTCGGGAAAAATGCGAAACAGAATGAATTTCTGAGTTTCAAGGTGGCGAATTTGGATGATCTCTGGTTCCATGCGAGGAACACAGCTGGAAGTCATGTGATTCTGAGAAAGGCGGGGAAGGAACCTCCCAGAGATGTAGTAGAGTTCGCTGCGAGAATTGCTGCGACCTTTTCCAAAGCTTCCAATTCATCCAAGGTTGAGGTGGATTTCACCGAGGTAAGGAATCTCAGAAAGCCTAAAAATTCGAGAAAGGGTTTTGTGATCTACAAGAATCACAAAACCCTGTTGGTTGAACCACTTGAACACCTTGAACTTTCCAGTCGGAAGGGAAATTGATACCCACATCCTGCCCGAAGGTGAAAAAAGGTTTAAGGTTGGTCCCATCGTATTCCATTCCCAAGGTCAACTTCAAGTTGAGATAATACTGTAAAACGAAGCCCAAATCGAATCCAAGTTTTAGGTTGATCTTCTTCTCGCTCAGGTTCTCGAATGGAATGAACAAGCTCGGAATGAACCACGCATCTATCGAATTCACCGCATACATACCATCGTATGTTCCACGATCTATGATCAAGAGGGGCCTCTTCATCAAAACCCCGAAACTCAGACCCTCGGTTGGTTTGATGCTCAGCGTGGGTGATACCATGAATCCGAGGTCGAAGAATACCGTGTCAGCTCCAAGTGTTAAAGAATTCACAGGATCCATCGGATCAAAGGTGGAATACAAGCTGGATTTCCAGAAATTCCCGAAATATCTGTTCCTGATATGACCTTTGGCCATCCTGATGATGAATTCGAGATCCTCATCGAAATCGTGAAGATCCATGAAGAATCCGAAGAACAAATCGCCGGGATCGAGTGCATTTCCAAAGGTGGAGTTCACACCGAATGAACCGCTCATGCTTCCTTTGAAGCAGGATTTCGAATCATACGTGTAGTTGAAGGAAAGACGATACTTCATCACATCTCCCCCACTCAACACCGTGTTCAGATTCAAAATCTCATCCGAATTCGATAAGCCACCGAACGTATAGATGAAATTTTTCCCCAGCAAATCCCAGGACGCGAGAAGAAAATACGAGGAGAAAAGGAATTCTTCCTCCGATATGTACACGTTTGGAAACAGGGGCCAGATTCTCGGTCTTATGTAATTTTCGAATTCATCGCTTCTCGAGTTCACAATCTCCGCTTTTTGAGGATCTATCTCCACATCCACCTGCACACGATTCATTTTTCTACCGGTTGGTTCGAAAAGAGGATCCTTCAGCGTGAACAGATCGTATCCATCCTTCGTGTAGCCTCTGTAGAACAGAACATCACCCAAGATGGTGGGTTGGAATGCTCC
>QNAU01000093.1 GCA_003641545.1 Thermotoga sp. | reverse complement strand
TGAAATTCTCGACCTTGCTGAGAGATGGAAAGGTGAAGACGCTGAGCGGTAAGATTGGACTTTTCACCATGATGATGGTGGTGGTCATCCTTCTCGTTGTTCCAATCTACAGAAATTCGAATGGGTTGAGAATAACGAATCTTGGGGATCTGGACAAATCCATATACTATGAACAGTTGAAAGAAGATGTTTATGAAGGTCAGGATTCCGAACTGAGGAAGTTGATCGTTTCCATAAGTTCACTCTCAGCCAAGGAACAGAACGATCTCAAAAATCTGGTTAGGAAAACCGGAAATGCTTTCTCCAACTTCATGCTTCAATCTGCAGTCAAGGATGTCAGAATATCCAATGGGAAACTGAATTTCAGAATTCCAACCTTTTCGGAGTTCTACTCGATCTCGAACAGGGAGAATTATTCAGAGGAAGTAGAGAGCCTGAGAAAAACCTTCGATAATTTCATCTTGGATTCCAACGCACGATGCAGGGAAATAGAGAGATCCATGAACAAGCTTTTCAAGATTTCGAGGAGATATTATGAGCTTTCGAATGAAAAGATGAGAAAGGACTTCAAGGAATACATGGTCAAATCATTTGGGAGATCCAAGATCACGAAATTCATGGTGGATGAGATGAACACACTCTTCGATCAGCTTGAAGACGAACCTGTCCGAGCCATAACGATCCGTCCTTACAGGACTTATCATGGGATCAGGGCGATCCTCATCCTCATGATGTTGTTTTCCACGGTGGTCATCCTTAGGGATGATATCCTCAGGAGGATACTCTCAATCTTCCCAATACTACTCAGTTTGATGTGGATCATAAGGATAAAATCTCCCTTGATATTCGTCGAGTGGAAGGTTCCGTATCTCAGTTGTAAAATACACGATGGGATCATCTATCCCGTTCCAATTCTCGTGATGGCGATATCCATTTTCATTTTCCTGTGTGGAAAAATCTTCGAGAAAGGGGTGGAAGGATGAGGAAGTTTCTGGTGCTTCTTCTTCTGGTCATGATGGTTGTGCCTTTGTTCGCTTTCAAAGTGGTCATGGTCACGGATACCGGAGGTTTGGGTGATAAGTCATTCAACGATGGAACATGGCTCGGTATAAGAAAAGCCGCGGAGGAACTTGGTATCGAGGCTGAGGTCATTCAGAGCTATGAACAGGCAGACTATATACCGAACCTGACGAAAGCTGCCGAAGAGGGAGATGTGGTCTTCGCGGTCGGGTTCATGATGACGGATGCTCTCTTCAAAGTTGCACCGCAGTTCCCAGACACATACTTCGTCGGTATAGACATCGTTCCACCTGAAGGCGCAGAGTATCCGAACGTTCTGACTTTCACTTTCAAGGAGCAGGAGGCAGCTTTCCTGGTTGGTTACGTTGCTGCTGCGATGACCAAGACGGGAAAGGTTGGATTCATAGGTGGAATACCGATACCACCGGTTGAAAGATTCAGATACGGATTCGAAGCAGGTGTGAAGACATACTGTCAGCTACACAACAAAGATGTCACGATTCTCAAAGGATACACGATGGTTTTCGATGATCCAAAGAAGGGAAAGGATCTTGCGATGAGTCAGTTCGCCGAGGGTGCGGACATAATATTCCACGCGTCCGGTGCATGCGGGAACGGAGTTATAGAAGCTGCAAAGGAGAAATTCACCGCCCTCGCTGGAACGAGTGATCTTGCTGGACTGATCGATTACTATTACGACAAAGGTAAATTCTACTTCGCCATGGGTGTCGATGCGGACCAAGATTACATGGCACCAGGTGCGGTTCTCGCGAGTGCGATGAAGAGAGTCGATATGGCTTCCTATTATGGTGTCAAATGGGCATTTGAAGGAACATTCGAGGGAGGTATGAAGGTTCTCGGACTGAAGGAAAAAGGTGTGGGTATAAGTCCGATGAAATACACCAAGGGAATGATACCGAATAAAGTCCTCGCGGAGCTCTATTACATAATAAAGCTCGTTGATGAAGGAAAGTTCAAGATACCGGATACACAGGAAGCTCTCGACGCCTTTGATGCTTCCTCCTTAGAGCTTCCATTCTGATAATTCGATCACAACTGGGCGGAGGAGTAATTCCTCCGCCCATTCGGAATGTGAGGTGAAGATTGGTGGAAGAAAGGAAAGATTACTCCGAGTATGCGGTGGTCATGAAGGGAATAACGAAGCGTTTTCCGGGCGTTCTCGCCAACGATCATGTGGATTTATTCGTCAGGAATGGTGAGATACACGCGATCGTTGGTGAGAACGGCGCCGGAAAGACCACACTCATGAACCAGCTGTACGGGCTTCTGCATCCAGACGAGGGAAAGATATACATCCGTGGTAAGGAAGTGAAAATAAGGGGACCGGGAGATGCCATAAGACTGGGCATAGGAATGGTTCATCAACATTTCATGCTTGTGAAAACCCTCACCGTTGCGGAGAACGTTGTGCTTGGATCTGAAACCAAGAAAGGTTTTCTCTTCGATCTGCGTGAAGCCAGAAGAAGGGTGAAGGAACTCTCCGAGATGTATGGTTTGTATGTGGACGTGGATGCGAAGATAGAGGATATCTCGGTTGGCATGCAGCAGAGGGTTGAAATCTTGAAGACACTCTACAGAGGGGCAGAAATACTGATACTGGATGAGCCAACAGCGGTTCTGACACCACAGGAAACCGAAGAGTTGTTCGAGATCATGAGGAAGTTGAAAGAATCCGGGAAGACGATAATATTCATATCCCACAAGTTGAACGAGGTCATGGAGATAACGGACAACATAACGGTGATGAGGCTCGGAAAAGTAACCGGAAGGCTCAAGACATCACAAACCAACCCGAAAGAGATCGCGAGGTTAATGGTTGGAAGGGATGTCCTGCTGAGAGTGGAGAAGAAGCCTCGGGAACCTGGGAAGGAAGTTCTGAGAGTTGAGGAACTCTGGGTCAAGGACAACAGGGGACTCGATGCGGTTAAGGGTGTTTCCTTCACCGTCAGAGAGGGGGAGATACTCGGAGTTGCCGGTGTTGCTGGGAATGGGCAGACAGAGTTGGTCGAAGCGATAACTGGATTGAGGAAGATAGAGAGTGGAAAGGTTTACATACTGGGAAGGGACGTCACGAACTACACACCGAAGCTTCTGAGGGAGATGGGGTTGGTTCACATACCGGAGGATAGGCAGAAACATGGGCTGATTCTACAATTCTATGGTTACTACAACGCGATACTCGGAAAACATTACAAATCCCCCTTCTGCTATGAAGGTGTCCTAAATCTCAAGAATATAATGGACCATGCCAAGAAGATATACGAGATGTTCGATGTCAGGCCGAGGGATCCAAAAATACCCGCTGGAAATCTATCGGGTGGAAATCAGCAGAAGCTCATACTCGCGAGGGAGATGAGCTCGAATCCAAAATTTGCATTGTTCGCTCAACCAACGAGAGGCCTCGACATAGGTGCGATAGAATACATACACAAGAATATTCTGAAACTCAGGGACATGGGAGTCGGGATACTGTTGATATCGATGGAGTTAGAGGAGATATTCTCCCTTTCTGACAGGATCATCGTGATGTATGAAGGAGAGATAATGGGTGAACTGAAACCGGAGGAGACGAATTTCGAGGAAGTTGGTCTGCTGATGGCTGGCCATACACTTCAGGAGGTCAGAAGCGGTGTGGTATGATGATTGAAAGCAGGGTGAGGTCGATACTCGTTCCAATTCTCGCTGTTCTGATAGCTCTTCTGATCGCGTCGATCATAATTCTCCTGATCGGTAAAAATCCTTTGATGGCTTACGCTGTGATGTTGAAAGGTGCATTCGGTAGTGTGCGCGATCTCACGAACACGATCGTCAAGACGACTCCTCTAATACTGACAGGATTGGCAGTTGGGTTCGGTTTCAGAGCGGGGGTTTTCAACATAGGTGCCGAAGGGCAAATGGCTATGGGAGCCTTGTTTGCAACCATAGTTGGAATGAACCTTGGAACTGTTCCACCGTTTCTCGCGATACCCATAACCATGTTCGTTGGGATGTTGATGGGAGCAATTTGGGCTGGTATAGCTGGATTTTTGAAAGCCAAGACGGGAGCTCACGAAGTCATAACCACCATAATGCTCAACTGGATAGCTTACTATCTCGGAAATTACATGGTTGCAGCTCCATTGGCTGTTGGATCCGGGACCCCGAAGAGTCCGGAGATATCCGCGAGTGCGAGATTGCCGGTGATAATCTCCGTTCAGGCGATAGATCTTACCCCGGGGATCATAATAGCGATCATCGCAGCTGTAATAATGTATTTTCTCCTGGAGAGAACGAGCATGGGTTACGAGATAAAGGCGGTTGGATTCAATCCATACGCTTCCGAATACGGAGGGATAAGTGTCTCGAAGAATGTTGTTCTATCGATGGCTGTGAGCGGGGCTTTGGCAGGTCTTGCCGGTGCACTGGAAGTCATGGGACTTCATCACAGGTACTTGGGAGCACTGACAGCTGGTAAGGGATTCGATGGTATATCCATAGCGTTGATAGGTCAGAATCATCCGATAGGCATAATATTCGCGGCATTTTTGATAGGATCGTTGAGAACGGGATCGAATGCTATGCAGTTTGCGGGAATATCGAAGCATATCGTCATGATCATTCAGGGTATAGTTATATTCCTGGTGGCAGCGGATAGGATTGTGAGAACGATGATGGATTACGCAAAGTACAAAAGGATGAAAAGTGAGGTTGGTGTTGAAGGTTGATATGGTTAAAAGCTTTATTCAACATATTTATAAATCCGTTGTTCTATAAGATAACTCTTACTGCGGCGACACCTCTGATATTCGCGTCGCTTGGAGGTGTTTTCAGCGAGATAACTGGTGTCGTGAACATAGCACTCGAGGGAATAATGCTCCTGAGCGCTTTCGTATCGATAGTCTTCACATTCATAACGGGTAATCCATGGATTGGCGTCCTGATGGCTATGGTGACGGGTCTCGGAATGGCGTGGCTACACGCTTGGGCGAGTATAAAATGGTACGGCAATCAGATAGTCAGTGGAACCGCTTTGATTCTCCTCGCCCAAGGAATAACCGGGTTCTTGATGGAGCCGATTTTCAAGAAACCGGGGCAGACGGATTTCATAGGCAAAGTTGGGGAATTGAAGATAGATTTCCTGAAGAAGATCCCTTTCGTAGGCGACATATTCGGTGAGATCAGTCCCTTCGTGTACATAGCGTTTGGTTTGGTTCTGTTTTCGTGGATATTGATCTACAAGACCACACTTGGACTCAGGATGAGATCGGTTGGTGAAAATCCGGAGGCGGCAGATACTCTCGGTGTCAACGTCTACAGAATAAGATACTTCGGTGTCTTGATGAGTGGCATCCTGGCGAGCCTGGGAGGATCATTTTTGAGTGTCGGTGAACTAGGACAGTTCAAGGAACTTATGACAGGTGGTAGGGGTTTCATAGCTTTAGCAGCCATGATACTCGGTAACTGGAATCCGGTCGGTGCAATGTGGGCATGTTTACTGTTCGGTGC
>QNAU01000092.1 GCA_003641545.1 Thermotoga sp. | reverse complement strand
GGTATATTTCCCGTTATGGAAAATCTGCTCAGCTTTTCCACCTCATGTTTCACCCTGTGGAAAGCTATATCCGGTGTATGGGACAATCCATATATGTTCCTGTAACCTCCTATGAGAAAGATTGCGGGTAATTTTGAACCATCTGCTGATTCCCATATGAACTCCATTTTCGGTTCGTATCCGTATCCTCTCCATACAAAGACCCCCTCGAGATCGAACAACTTGTGTAGTTGCGTGGTCTGTGATATATGCCCAAAATTGTCCAGAAGCCATCCGATCTTCATCCTTCCACCGAATTTTTCCGAATCCTTCTCACCGATGATGAAATTCATCAATATCGCGGATTCGCTCGCTATTCTCCAGTCTATCTGGCAGTAATGCGGTCCTATCAAAAGATTACCGGATTTCACATACTCTTTCACCTTGTTCTCAAGATCTGGCCTCAATCTGATCAGATCCTCGAGCAGTAAAGTTTGACCATCCAAGACGAATCTGTAATCCCCGTTATTCTCGATCAGTTGAAGTAGCTTGTTGAACAGAATCACAAGCCACTCATCGGTGTATTCGTGTGTTATGAACCACTCTCTATCCCAGTGAGTGTGTGAGATCAGATGGACCTTCATGTTCACTCCATCTCCAATCTTTTTCCCGTGGTTGGATCAAAGATGTGTATCTTGCTCAAATCCATGTATAGGGTGATCTTTTCATTTTCCTTCAACTCCACATCACCTGGGACTTTCGCCACGAGAGGGTGATCATCCTCAAGTCTCATGTGAAGTATGGTTTCTGACATGAGCTTTTCCAGAAAATACACATTTCCTTCGAAAGAAATCGTATTTTCCTTTTCCTCTGTATAGATATGTTCTGGCCTTATTCCAACTTCAACTTCTTCCATCTTCGGATCTCCCATCAACGGTATCTTCACGCCCCATCCCGTTAAAGATCTTCTCGTTCCCTCGGATGAAACCTTCATCCTCAGGAAATTCATCTGCGGTGAGCCTATGAATCCCGCAACGAATTTGTTGACTGGCTTGTGATATATCTCGGATGATTTTCCGAATTGCTGTATCACACCAGCATTCATAACCGCTATCCTGTCCCCCATGGTCATCGCTTCAACTTGATCGTGCGTGACGTATATTGTGGTCACACCGAGCCTTTCCTGAAGTTTCTTCAACTCGCTCCTCATCTTCACCCTCAGAAGCGCATCCAAGTTCGACAATGGCTCATCCATCAACAGAACATCCGGTTCCAAAACGATTGCTCTCGCAACCGCAACCCTCTGTCTCTGTCCCCCGGAAAGTTGCGCAGGATATCTGTCGAGGAGTTCGGATATGTTCAAAAGTTCGGTGACCCATTTTATCCTTTTCTCTATCTTCTCGTCATCGTATTTTTTTATCTTCATTGGATAACCTATGTTATCTCTAACCTTCATGTGTGGCCACACAGCATAGCTTTGAAATACCATCGAAACATTCCTGTCCTTTGGGGGCAAGGAGGTTACCTCTCTTTCATCGAAAAATATATGTCCATCCGTTACCTTCTCGAGCCCAGATATCGTTCTCAACAATGTGGTCTTACCACATCCGGATGGACCTAAGAGGACGACGAATTCTCCATCCTCTATCTTCAGATCTATCCCGTTGAGAGCCTTGACTTTTCCGAAAAACTTCTTCACTCCTTCAATTCTCACACCAGCCATTTTCTCACCCCATCATTTGAGTGATATTCCCCACATGCTGATCAGATACTTCTTGGTGAAGAATATGAACACCATGGCGGGAATCGCCATTATGGTTCCAACCGCAAATTTAAAGTAATCTGGAGATGTCATAGCCGTGTTCAGAACGTGTGCAGGTAAGGTTCTGTTGGTCAAAGTTAGAATCGATGCGACGAAAACTTCATTCCACGACATTATGAAGGCAAATATGGCGGAAGCAGCCAAACCTGGTAGTGCCAACGGCAGAGTTATCCTGAGAAATGCTTTGAATCTCGTCATTCCGAATATCATTCCCGCCTCCTCGTATTCGACTGAGATACCGGAAAATATGCTGGATGTTATCAAAACGACGAACGGGAGTATCATGGATGTGTGAGCGAGTGCAACTCCGAGAACCGTGTCATTCAGATTCAATCTCAAATACACCACGACGAGTGGTACCGCTATGACTATGAGTGGTATGGATCTCGTCAAAAGTATCATCAATTTTATCGCATTCTTTCCGGGAAAGACATACCTCGTCATGGCGTATCCAGCTGGAAGACCTATCAGGAAGGATATTCCTATGGATATCGCAGCAACCTCTATGCTCACCAAAGTTGCTTTCCATCCATCCAGAACGAAGAACAATTTGTAAAGGTGCTCCAATGTGAGTTTAGTTGGAAATATTCTGTGCGGATTGTAGTAATCGTCCGCCGGGGTTAAAGATGCCATGATTATCAGAAGAACCGGGGTGAGGAACCATATAACCACCATGACCGCGGTGAAGTATATCAGAAATTTCTTCATCATGCTCTCACACCCTCTTCAAGATGCTTGGACCTCAGTCCAAAGAGATAGAAATAGCTTATTATCAACGTTACAAGGGCTATTATCAACGCATAAGAGCTGGCAACGTTCGGGTTGTTCATCTGTGTGTACCAGTAATAAGTTTCACCCGCCAGAACGGGTATATCTCTACCAGCCAAGAGCCACGCGACTCCAAATATCTGGAATGCGAACAAGGTTCTGATCAGAAGTGCCGACATGATCGATGGTTTCAAAAGGGGTAAGGTTATCTTGAAGAATCTCCTCCACGATGAGAATCCGAACACCTCTGCAGCTTCGAGGTATTCCTTGTTTATGGACTGTAATCCAGCGAGAATTATCACGAACACGAGGGGCGTTGCCCTCCATATTTCGGTCAAGGCGATTATCCAAAATTCCCTCGTTTTGTACATGAAACCGAAGAAGTACATCGGTCTTTGAATCAAGCCGAGATTGATGAGTATCTTGTTCAGGTAGCCTCCGGGTGCAAAGATGGTGTAACTCATCAAAGCTGCGGTGACATCACTCAGAGCAAGAGGAATCGCCGCGACGTACAGGATGAAACTGTATCCTCTGAACCTGCTGTTGATGAAAAGAGCCAACCCTATGGCTAAAACCAACTGTATTGGAACGATCACCGCAGTCAACAGGACCGTGTTTTTCAAAGCATCCCAGAAATCCTTATTTGACATGAGTTGACGAAAATTTCCAAGAAAACCCTCGTCGCTCGAGAAAGCCATGATGAAAGTTGAAACAAGAGGATAACCTATGAAAACTAATAGATAAAGTATGGTTGGAAGTATCAAAAGAAGTGCCACTCTCCTGTTTTCGCTCATTGGATTTCACCTCTTGATTTTTTGAAAGGGGGGATGACCCCCCCTTTCAAAACTTTATCCATGTTTCATGAAGCATCAGTACAAACTGGCGTCCGGTTCAGGAAGGGTTGACTTCGTTTCCTTGAACATCTTCCTTATCTTTTCTCCGAGTTCTTTCACAACCTTTTCCGGATCCTCACCGTTCATGACTATCCTTCTGAAGGCTAATCTGTAAGTTTCGGTGAACTCTCCACCCTTCGGTCCAAGGTTAGGTATGAAGGCAACTACAGAATCCTTCGTGCTGGACTGGTTCACAACACCTTTTGCAAGAACTTTCAGTGCTCCCTCTGGTATCACACCTATGGCTTCCTTGACAACCGGGAAGAATCCAACCTTCTTGAGTATCTCAACCTGCACGGATGGACTGGTCAGAAAGTCCGCAAGTTTCAACGATTCTTCCGTATTCGCTCCGTTTGGCACAGCCAAACCAGCGAGGACGATTATGTAACCCCTACCCATCGGACCAGCTGGAACTGGAACGACGACGAAATCATCCGGTTTCTGAACGATGGCATCCTTTATCCTTGCTGTGTGATCCCAAGCTATGAGAACTTCTCCTCTGAGCAGTGGTTCGCTCATCTGATCCCACGTGGAGGATGCAGGATGTATGTATTTGAAGAGCTTCTTCAGGTAATTCCACATTTCCACAGCTCTCACACTGTCGAATTTTATTGCCTGTGCTCCCGTGAAGGAAGGATATATGTATCCATGCAAGAATCTGTGCCACAACCCTTTTGGACCCATCGGGAAGCCGAGGGAAGGTTGTCCCGTTTCCTCGTATATCTTCTTAGCCCATTCGTAGAGTTTTTCGTATGTCCACTTCTCTGTGCCATTGATCACATCATCCTTCGAGAGACCAGCCGGGAGATAGTCGAATGCCTTTTTGTTCACCACCATGACGTAGGTTGCCTGGAGCCATGGTATGAATATCTTCTTACCGTCGGCGAAGGCATACTTTTCGAGGGTGGGGATGAAAGTTCTACCGGAGAATTTCACATCGGAGAGATCCTGCAGGAACCCTTTGGAAGCCAAAAGATACAGTCCACCTTGGAGATCCGCAACGAGTCCTATGGAAATCTTCCCCGTTTTCTGTTCTGCCTCGACCCTGCTCAAGATCTCGGTGTAACTCAACGGAAGGAAGTTGACCTTTATTCCCGTTTCCTTGGTGAACTCTGCAAGCTTGCTGACGATGAACTCTCTTTCGGAAGCTGGGTGCAGTTGTGTCGATGCGAAGTTAACCATACCGTAAAGTGAAATTCCAACTGCAAGGATCAGGATCAAAACCAGAACTTTTCTCATGCTTGGAACACCTCCTTGAAAAAAATTTTCAATATATTCATGTACTATACAAAAAATTTTAATACAGAATTTATTCAATCATAAAAGTGCCTTTTTGTCAAATTTTCATGAGTGTGTTCGAAAAATAGGTATAGGCATGCTGACAACTTGAAAATAATCGGGAAAGAGAGATCGGATGATTACATCACTCATCTGCTATAATTTCGAAAAGTAGAATGAAAAAGAAGGTCTGGGGGGTAGAATATATGGAATACGATTTCAGAATGATGGAGAAAAAGTGGCAAAAATTGTGGGAAAGTGAAAGGCTCTTTGAAACCCCGAATGATTCCGATAAACCCAAATATTACGTTCTGGTCATGTTTCCTTATCCATCTGGAAGTCTGCACGTTGGGCATGTGAAAAATTACGTCATGGGAGATGTGGTTGCGAGATACAAGAGGATGAGAGGATTCAACGTTCTCCATCCTTTCGGTTACGATGCATTCGGTCTTCCAGCGGAGAACGCAGCGATAGAACATGGGATCCACCCGGGGATATGGACGAGAAAGAACATAGACACGATTCGGAAGCAGATAAAGAGGTTGGGGATAAGTTATGATTGGTCGAGGGAGATAGCAACCTGTGATGAGGAGTATTACAAATGGACCCAGTGGATTTTTCTCAAACTCTATGAGAAGGGATTGGCTTACAAGAAGAAGGGAGCGGTGAATTGGTGTCCCCGTTGTAAGACCGTCTTAGCCAACGAGCAAGTCAAAGATGGGAAATGTGAGAGATGTGGGACACCCGTCACGATAAGGTATTTGGATCAATGGTATTTCAAGATAACGGATTATGCGGAAAG